>NZ_JBWJVP010000027.1:0-99230 GCF_056339915.1 Blautia sp. ZXY-1-B12
ACGGCGGCGGGAAAGAATACCGGTCATCATGGCGTTGAAGAAATTTAAGAGTCCCACCAGCCCGATGATAGCACAGAGGATACCACCTATCAGAAGGAACATCTGCCGGAACTGAGCAAATTCAGAGCGAGCCGTGGCCTTGCTTTCATACATCAAGGGCGAAAACTCACCGGCAGTGAGCTTCGATAGATATTGCTCTGCTTCGGCCTCGTCCGCTTCGTCCGCTGTGTCGAACAGGTAGAGCATCGGAATGGCTGCACCACCGCTGTCCCTCTGTGCGGTGTCCACAGACAAAACTGCATCATAGCCAACGCCGCTATAACGATAACTCATGGAATTCGGAAGTTCTACCAAGGCGCAGACCGTGTACTCTACATCTCTGGCTCCATACAGTTTTTTCTGACGGTACTCCTCCGGTGTATCTTCGGTGCGGAGTTCTCCGGTGCGGCTGTCGATATATTTCACATCATCCGCATAGGTAGCCGTGATCGTGTCTCCCACCTTGGGGTAGTATTCAGGATTGAGCAGATTACCGTAGTCATCTAAGGAAACCGCAATGGCAATGGCGTTATTGTCCGGCTCCAGCATAGGAGAAATATCTCCGTCGAGCACTTGCAGCTTGTCAAACAGACTGTTATCCAGAGCCTCGATTCTGGTATCTCCCATCACCATATTGCCCCGGTGCTCCATGCGGCTCATATGGGTGTCCAACTGCTCGGCGCTTTCGTACCTTGCATAGTCCTGCCGCAGAGCATCCTCCGTCATCCACAGATATGCGGGTTTTCGCACAGCATATCCCGTGCCGGAAAGACTGGCCTTTGTGTTTGCTGCGATCTCTCCGATCTGTTCCGGCGTGATGAATTCATCTGCTGGGTTATAACGAAAATAGTCGGGAGTGCTGACGATAAAATCGGCGCAGGTCATGGCGGATACATACTTCTCCATGCTGAAGCCGCCCACAAAGGCACACAGCGCATTGAACAGTGTCACCGACAGTGCCAGAGACAACACCACCAGTACCGTCTTTTTCTTGTGTCGTCCCAGATTGGCAAAGGCCATCTGATGGAGCTTTGCTCCTCGGATGCTGCGCCGTTTTTTCTTGGTCTGCATCACATCCGTATATTTGGTAGCCTCCACCGGAGAGACCTTGGCTGCCATTTTTCCGGGCTTGGAACAGGACAAAAGCACCGTCAACAAGGCGAACAGCATAGAACCAAGGAAGATCACAGGCGAAGTGCTGATGGTGGTGATGCCTGTATTCAACTGGATGGAGTGCAAGACAACAGGCATCAAAACAGCGCCGATGCCGTAGCCCAGCAGCAGCCCCGCCGGAATGCCGATCAGACAAAGCAGAAGTGCCTGCTGGCGAATGATGCGTTTGAGCTGCCGGGGCGTTGTGCCAATGGTTTTCAGAAGTCCGTAAAACCGGATATCCCCCGCAACAGAGATCTGAAAAATGTTATAGATGATAAGATACCCCGTGAAAATCACCAGCAGCAAAAAAGCTGCTATGGCGATCATCAGCTCTGGATCGAGCTGCGATTCCAGCTGGGATGAGGTATATCCCCAGTTGACGCCGATCCGGACGCTGTTGGGATCAGTATAGCTGTCCCATGTGTAGCCAAGATCGGTATCCACCTGCTCCATCTGCCCTTGAATGTTTGTGCCGGAGGTCAGCATGACATTCAAATCGGTGCGGAAAGGCTGTAAACCTGTTTTCACTGCCTGCGCTTCGATGTCATCTGCGTAATCACGGCTGATGTTGATGTAATGAACAGGCATTAGTTCATCATAGTCCCAATAGCCCACCAGCGTAAAGGTATCTGTTACAGTAAAGGCGGTTTGATCCTTGTCCGTAATGGAATAGGAAACCGTGACCTCGGCGCCCAGCTCCGGCGTTACGCCAAGCAGCTGCAACGCTGCCGTATCCATGGCTACCTCTTTGCCGCTTTCGGGCATCCGTCCGGTAGTAGGGGTGGCATAGCTCCATTTAGTGCAGTTGGCATCCATGTAGCTGATCTCTGCCGGTATTTTGGCAAAGACCCCCTCCGCAGTGATACCGATTACCTTCCGTGCCCCCGTAGCCTTTACCTTTGGGTGGGCAGCGATGCGTTCCGCCTGCTCGGGGGAAACATCCTTAAAGGTGCCATGCGCATAGCCGCCTACCTGCCGAAACTGGTAGGTTTCATAGCTGGCGTTCAACGACAAGACAATGGTGAACATGGAGGTAAATAGCAGCGTGGTCAGCGCAATGGCAAAAATAGCGATCAGATTGCGGCGACGGTTCGCATAAAGAGATTTTAAGCTGAGCTTTCGAATACATTTTCTGTTTTTGACATTCATCGTAGCCACCTCCCGTTAGTTCTGGGAGACGATCCGACCATCTTCGATACGGATAATGCGGTCTGCCATCTGCGCAATTTCTTCGTTGTGAGTGATCATTACGATTGTCTGGGCGAACTTTTGACTGGTGACTTTCAAAAGGCTCAATACATCCTGGCTGGTTTTGGAATCCAGATTGCCGGTGGGTTCATCTGCCAGAATGATAGCGGGTGCTGCCGCCAGCGCACGGGCAATGGCTACTCGCTGCTGTTGACCGCCTGAGAGCTGATTGGGCAGCGCATCCAGACGATCATCCAGCCCAAGTGTCTGTACAATCTGCTGTACGAAATCCTTATTGACCTTGCCACCGTCCAGCTCAATGGGTAGAACAATATTTTCATACACATTCAGCACCGGAACAAGATTATATGCTTGGAACACAAAGCCGATTTTCCTGCGGCGGAAGATGGTCAGCGCTTCCTCCCTCAGGGAGAAAATATCCTGTCCGTCCACCATGACCGTGCCACTTGTAGGGCGATCCAGCCCGCCCAGCATGTGCAGCAGCGTGGATTTGCCGGAGCCGGATGTGCCGACAATTGCAACAAATTCGCCCTTCTTTACACTTAAATCAACTCCATCCAACGCATGAACTGCGTTATTGCCGGAGCCATAAATCTTTCTCAGGTTTTTTGCCTGTAAAACTTCCATAAATGAGTACCTCCATGAAAAAATCTGTATGTATGAAAGGAAATGGTCCTTTGATACATACAGATTATCGCATAGGAATCTTTCCACATTCTTTCCGGCGGAAAATGAAATCTAACAGTTTTGATAGAATTGTTGTTATTTCGGCAGAAATATGGAAAACGTACTTCCTTTTCCCGGAACGGAAGCAACCTTGATATAACCGCCCTCTCCGGATATGATCTATCGGGCAAGGTATAAGCCAATGCCGACCCCTTCTTGTTTCTGCACACTATTTGAGCGGTAAAAGCGAGCAAATATCTTCGCTTGCTCACTTTCCGAAATGCCTGTGCCAGTATCCGATATATCGATCCTTTCAAACAGTTCATAGCTTACAGCAGAAATCCTGATTGTGCCATGCTCTGTATATTTGATGGCATTGTCTACGATATTAGCCAGCGCTTCCGCTGTCCATTTGAAGTCGAATACAGCAAAAGCATTGGTATCTTGCAGTTGCAAAGACAATCCTTTTTCAGAAGCCTTGGCGGCATATTGTTCTACTACGCTTTCAAGCAGCGGCTGCAGCGCTGCTTGCTGAGGGGAGAGTGAAATGATCCCATTTTCCAGTCTGGAAAGCTTTACGAGAGAATCGATCAAAAATCGCAGCTTTTCCGATTGTTTGTACAATGCCTCCACATTTGCCTTCGTTGATGCAGGCAGAGTTTCCTCCATCAAAAGCTCGCTGTATAACAGCAGGTTTGCAATCGGCGTTTTTGTCTGGTGGGAGATGTCCGCAATCAAGGTTTTGATTTTGTCTTTTTCCTGCGCTACATTTCGATAAGATGCTTCTGCGGCGGAAAGATAGTGCGCAAACTTCGTTTCCAATGCAGACAGCTGGCTTTCATCAAAATTGGTTTCAGAAAAGGAACCGGTCATGGCAGCGTCCAGCATCCTTTCGATTTCTTCCATCGTTTTTCTGGCCTTTCTCCGCTCCCATAATACAACAGCTGCCGCCGCCAGAAAACACAGCAGTATGATCACAATGCCGGTTTTATTCATCTTTTATCACCCAGCTATAACCGATTCCATAGACGGTTTTAATGTACTTTTGTGCACCAAGCTTATCCCTCAGACGCTTGATTGTAACGGACAAAGCATTTTCATCCACATATTCTGCGCCATCTGTCCAGATCCGGTCGACAAGGTCTCCACGGGTCATGGTTCGACCACGATTTTCAACAAGCAGACGCAGTAATTTTTGTTCTGTTTTACTCAATTCCACTTTTGAATCTCCCACATAAAAGGTCATAGCCTCAAAGTCAAAGTGAAATAGATCAATATGGATCGATACATTTTTATGGTTTGACGCTTGCTTTCGCAGTTGGGTATTCACCCTTGCCCGCAAAACCGAAAGAGAAAAGGGCTTGGTAATGTAATCATCAGCGCCCCTCTCCAGTCCGTCTACGATGTCCAGATCGGTGTCATTGGCAGTCAGCAGAATAACAGGAACTCCGGGCATGTTTTCCTTGACTTCCCGGAGCAGCTCAAGCCCACTGCCATCTGGCAGATTGATATCCAACAGGATTAGGGATACACTACCGCAAAGCAATTGCTCTCTTGCCGCTTTTAGATCATGGCAGGATATAATCTGACGGTCATCTGCTTTCAATGCTTTACTTAAACCCTGATTCAACCCTATATCATCTTCAATAATCAATAATTGTTCCATGTATCTCACTCCTTCGTTATTCAAATGCCACCATCATTTCCTTGGGCAATTTTTTTCGTTTCGTTTTGGATTTCTGTTTCAGCCGGACAGCATGAATAGCACCTTCGGCAACCAGAAGTTCCCAGTCATATCTGGAGTTTTTGATTGTTCTGTTTTATGTGGCAAAGATTGATAAGAAAGCTATAAAAAAGAGGTTATGCGCACATCACATGTGCATAGCCTCGCTCCATTCTTTCTCCCTGAATCCGGTAAGTACAAAGTCATCTCCGATTACCAGAGGCCGTTTCACCAGCATTCCATCTGTAGCAAGGAGTTTCAGCTGCTCATCTTCAGACATATCTTTTAACTTATCTTTTAATCCCATTTCCTTATAGATCATTCCGCCTGTATTAAAGAATTTCTTCAGTGGAAGACCACTTTTTGCGTACCATTTCTTCAGTTCTTCGTAAGTAGGATTTTCTTCTTTAATAGCCCGTTCTTCATAATTGATATTGTGTTCGTCCAGCCATTTCAGGGCTTTCATGCAGGTACTGCATTTGCGGTAAACTAAAACTTTCATAGACATTCTCCTCGTATAGATTTATCGTAACTATTTACAGGTAATTACTTCCTCCATTATTGTTCCAGATAGATATATCATAAATTGGAAAGGGCGATTTTGCAAGAGAATGTTATGGAAGAATTGTAAGGTTCAGGTTTTCATGTTAATATATCCATATACAAAAGAAAAAACAGTTCCAGTTCCCCGGAGAGGAGAAATCATGCGTGATGAGACGAAGATGGACGTATATACGTCCGGAGTGACTGGCGCGGAGTATGATGCAGGAATGAAACAACTTATGAGCAATAAGGAGATTATCATTCCCATTTTGCAGATGACAGTGCCGGAGTTTAAAACGTGCTCACAGGAAGAAATTCTACAGTGCTTAGACATTTCTTCTATTACAAAAGATGATTTCGTAAGTGATATACCAAATGTAGAAAAGGATCTGAGATTAACAAAAGAAGACAGTGAACTCTCATCTCTTGTGGAGAAACTGGTGAGGTTTGATATTCGGTTTAAAATAATAAATCCAAAGTTATCTACAGAGAAAATAAGAGTGAATTTACATATTGATATGGAAGCGCAGAAAAGCTACCGTCCAAGTAATCCGTCATACCCTATATTAAAACGTGCAGTATATTATGTGGCCAGAGACCTTTCATCTCAGTTAAGTACTATTACGCAGACTACAGATTATTCAAAGTTGGAAAAATGTTATTCCATATGGATCTGTGCAGAGGATGTGCCAAAGAAACTGCAGAATACATTGACGGAATACTCTTTTTCGAAGAAGGATATTATAGGGGTAGCAGATGAACCTGAGGAGGATTATGATCTCTTAACAGTAATTATAATCCGACTGGGAAAAGAAACAGAAGAAAAAGGAATATTTGATTATCTGAAAGGGCTTTTTACTGGTGATATAAAGAGAATACAAAGATATTCACATATAGAATGGTCAGAACCATTTCAGGAGGAGGCGAGCAAAATGACAGGATTTGGAGATATGATTTATGAAAGAGGAATACAGCAAGGAATGCAACAAGGAATACAGCAAGGCCGTCATGAGGGAATGATTCTGGGGGCTCTCATGAGTGGAAAAACTCCAGAAGAAGTTTCGAAGATGTTGAACTTGCCTCTGGAAGAAATAAAAAAAGTTCAGGAACAGCAGATGACTGTGAACAAGTAGTGAAAGTAAATTACAGATATAAAATTAATTGGGAACTGGGAGCATTAATCAAGCTAATCATAAAAGAGGCTATGCACATTATACGTGCATAGCTCCTTTTGCGTTGGTATTTATGCATTGCGAATATCTGCCTGAAATCAATTTTCTGATTTTAATGCGTCTTCCAGGAATTTCACCGCATCTCTGACACAGTCATCACAGGAGCGGATTACCTTTCCGGTTTCCACACCCTTTAAGTCTTTACATATTACAGTTCCATTCTGCTGTTTAAACTGATTCATGACAGAGCGGACAGTCTGAGAGGTTCCGGCTTTGTCCTGGTTAATAAGTCCAGCTACAACTGCCAGCACCGGAGATTGCTCCGCATGTACCGGCCATAGTGCCAAGACCTGCACCGAATCCCTGTGTGATCTTTTTGAGTGTATCCTCATCCATAGATGCCTCTTTACAGAAAGAACAGGCCACAGCCTGTGCACAGTTATAGCCGTTATGTTTCTTTTCTACTGCTTTTTCACATCTTAAATTTTTCATATATAAAATCCTCCTGTGTATAAATTTTAACCGAATCAAGTAAGTCCCCTGCTTGACTTGCGAAAAGTAATAAGCAGTGGGTGGGGACTTGAAGATATAGTTTATGATAGCACCTTGAACCTGTTTTTACAACCTTCACAAAAATTTTCAATTTACAAAGATTTTACTTTAGCGTGGTTTTACATTTAACTTTGGATTTCTATAATAGCACTTGTAAATGAGGCAACAAGTTATAAAACATAAAGATATTAAAAAGGAAATGAGCCTTTCACTTTATATTAAAAACATGGCTCATGGGAAGAGGAGAAAATTATCATGAAGAAAAAAATCGCAACAATCCTTACAGCAGCAGTTATCGGAGCAACAGCTTTCACAACAATCGTAAGTGCAGCAAGCGGAGACATCACAGTTGTATCCCGTGAAGATGGTTCCGGTACACGTGGAGCATTCGTAGAACTGTTTGGAATTGAAGAAGAAAAAGACGGTGAGAAAGTAGATATGACTACAGATGAAGCAAGTGTAACAAACAGCACATCTGTTATGATGACAACTGTTGCAGGTGATGAAAATGCAATCGGTTATATCTCACTTGGTTCTCTGGATGATACAGTAAAGGCAGTTAAGATCGACGGTGTAGAAGCTACTGTAGATAATGTTTCCAATGATTCTTACAAGATCGCACGTCCATTCAACATCCTTACATCTGATAAAGAAAGCGATGCAGCAAAGGATTTTGTAAACTACATTATGAGCTCTGACGGACAGAAGATCGTAGAGGACAACGGATATATCAAAGAAGCAGCAGATGCTAAGGCTTATGAAGCAGCAGACGGAGTTTCCGGTAAAGTAGTAGTTGCAGGTTCTTCTTCAGTAACACCGGTTATGGAGAAACTTGCAGAAGGCTATGAAGCAGTAAACAAAGACGTAACTGTAGAAGTTCAGCAGAGTGATTCCACAACAGGTGTAAACATGGCAGCAGAAGGAACAGCAGATATCGGTATGGCATCCCGTGACCTGAAAGATGAAGAGAAAGACCTTGGTCTTACAGCTACAGTTATCGCAAGAGATGGTATCGCAGTTATTGTAAACAAAGACAATGATGTTGATGAACTTACAAGCGATCAGGTAAAGGCTGTATACACAGGCGAGACTACTACATGGGAAGATCTTGCTAAATAATGTAACAGATTTAGTTTCAGAGCAGTTCGCCTGTGAATGAAATAGTACAGCAGGCGGGCTGTTTGCATGTTGAAAATCATATTTTCAGAATCACTGTAAAAGTGACAGGTTATGATTTTTGATACAGGGAAAGAAAGGTGTAATGAATGAACCACTTTAAAGAAAAAGCAATGAAATGTGTATTTCTGATCGCAGCCTGTACTTCAGTGTTGGCAGTGTTTCTGATCTGTGCATTTCTGTTTGCAAATGGTGTCCCGGCTATCGGGAAAATCGGTCCGCTGAAGTTCCTGCTGGGAACAAAGTGGAAGCCGTCAAATGATATTTTTGGAATCCTTCCAATGATCGTAGCAAGTATCTATGTAACTGCAGGTGCCATTCTCCTGGGTGTGCCGATTGCACTCTTTACTTCTGTTTTTATGGCACGTTACTGCCCGAAGAAAATTTACAGACCATTGAAATCAGGAATTGAATTGATGGCAGGTGTACCTTCTATTGTATATGGTTTTTTTGGCCTGATTCTCATTGTTCCTCTGATCAGACAGATTTTCGGCGGAACAGGAACCAGTATGCTGGCAGCCTGTGTTCTGCTTGGAATGATGATCCTGCCGACTATCATCGGAGTTACGGAATCTGCGATCCGCAGCGTACCTGAGAGTTATTACGAAGGTTCACTGGCACTGGGAGCAACCAAGGAGAGAAGCATCTTTTTTGTCATGCTTCCGGCAGCAAAATCAGGTATTCTGGCAGCAGTAGTACTTGGAATCGGTCGTGCGATCGGTGAGACAATGGCAGTTGTAATGGTTGCAGGTAACCAGCCGAGAATGCCACAGGGAATCCTGAAAGGTGTCCGTACAATGACTGCAAATATCGTCACTGAGATGGGTTATGCAACAGGTCTTCACAGAGAAGCTCTGATCGCAACAGCAGTTGTGTTATTTATCTTTATTCTTATCATTAACCTGAGTCTTTCTTTACTGAACAGGAGGGCAGAACATGCAAATTGATACAGCAGCGGCAATTGATTTGTCCAAAGAAAAAAAGCAGAATGAGTCTTCTTTCTCAGATCAGATGAAGGCATATATTAAGCATCCGGGATCAGGTGTTCTTGCATTGCTTACCCTTTTAGGTGCAGTCCTGACATTTGCATTACTGTTCTTTCTGATCGGATATATTCTGGTCAAGGGCGTACCGTATCTGTCAACAGACTTGTTCAGTTTAACTTATAATTCAGAGAATCTTTCCTTACTTCCTTCTCTGATCAACACATTCATCCTGACGGTTGTTTCACTTGTAATCGCAGCACCGCTGGGAATCTTTGCAGCCATCTATCTGGTAGAATATGCGAAAAAAGGAAGTAAGCTTGTAAATGTGATCCGTATTACAGCAGAAACACTTTCAGGAATTCCTTCTATTGTATATGGCCTTTTCGGTATGCTGTTTTTCGTAACAGCACTGCATTGGGGACTTTCTCTTCTGTCCGGTGCTTTCACATTGGTAATTATGATTCTTCCTCTGATCATGCGTACTGCGGAAGAAGCCCTGAAATCTGTTCCTGATTCTTATCGTGAAGCCAGCTTTGGACTTGGAGCAGGTAAACTTCGTACCATCTTCACCATTGTTCTGCCATCAGCAGTACCTGGTATTCTGGCAGGTGTGATCCTGGCCATCGGACGTGTGATCGGCGAAACAGCAGCCCTGATTTATACAGCAGGTACAGTTGCAGAGGTACCGAAGAACTTGATGGGTTCCGGACGTACTCTGGCACTTCATATGTATGTGCTGTCAGGTGAGGGCCTTCATATGAATCAGGCATCTGCAACAGCAGTTGTTATTCTGGCATTTGTTCTTGTAATCAATTTCCTGTCCGGAGCAGTTGCCAAACGAATTGCGAAAGGATAAGAAAAATGAGTGGAAATGAAAAAATAACAGTTGAAAATATGAACTTACATTACGGAAAGTTTCATGCGCTGAGGAATATAAACATGGCAATTCCGGAGAAAGAAATCACAGCTTTTATCGGGCCGAGTGGCTGTGGTAAATCTACACTTCTGAAATCTTTAAACCGTATGAATGACCTTGTTGAGGGATGTGTGATCACCGGTAAGGTACAGCTTGACGGTGAAGATATTTACGGAGATATGGATGTGAATCTTCTGAGAAAAAGAGTGGGAATGGTATTCCAGAAGCCTAATCCTTTCCCTATGAGTATTTATGATAACATTGCATATGGACCGAGAACCCATGGAATCCGTTCCAAGTCTAAACTGGATGATATTGTAGAAAAATCTCTCCGCGATGCGGCAATCTGGGATGAAGTAAAAGACAGATTAAAGAAAAGCGCACTGGGTATGTCAGGCGGCCAGCAGCAGAGACTTTGCATTGCCAGAGCACTGGCAGTTCAGCCGGAGGTACTTCTGATGGATGAGCCTACATCCGCACTTGACCCTATCTCAACTTCCAAGATCGAGGAGCTGGCGATGGAGTTAAAGAAGGATTATACCATTGTTATGGTAACTCATAATATGCAGCAGGCTACACGTATTTCTGATAAAACAGCTTTCTTCCTTCTGGGAGAAGTAGTTGAATTTGATGATACTGATAAACTGTTCTCTATGCCTTCTGACAAGCGTACAGAGGATTACATTACAGGAAGGTTTGGTTGATTATGTCAAAGTATTTCGAAAGACAGCTGGAGGAACTGCACGTTCAGCTTATCACACTGGGAAGCTATTGTGAGAAAGCAATTTCATTCTCTGCAAAAGCAATCCAGAAGGTGCAGAATGAAGAGATTGCCCGCCAGGTTTTTGAGACGGACAGAGATATTGATGCCAAAGAAAGAGAGATTGAGAATCTGTGCCTGAGTCTTCTGCTTCATCAGCACCCGGTTGCAAGAGATTTAAGAGAGATATCTGCAGCATTGAAGATGGTTTCTGATATGGAACGTATCGGTGACCAGGCAGCAGATATTGCAGATCTGTCTTTATATGTTGCAAAGAATACCACTGCGATCCCGGAGACTATCACACAGATGGCGGAAGATACTGTGCGTATGGTAACTGAGAGCGTGGATGCTTTTGTAAAGAGTGATCTGGAGCTGTGCAGAAATGTCATTGACAGAGATGATGTGGTGGATGATGCGTTTAACGAGATTAAAGAGAAGCTTGCAGATATGATCTACGGAGGAAATCTGGATGCCAAGACCGGACTGGATCTTCTTATGACTGCCAAGTATTTTGAACGTATCGGAGATCATGCAGTGAATATTGCTGAATGGGTAGAATATTCCATCACAGGACAGCACAGAAATAATGAGCATCAGGATTATCTGAATAATTAATTGAACAGAGAAAGTTTCTGATTTTGAATATAATTATTTGGAAGCAGGGCTTTTTATATCCGCAGGCGGGAACCGTTTGCGGATATTTGAGTTATTATATATCTCAGTCGGAGACCGATTTCTGACTGAGATAAACGCTCCGTAAGGATGCGCAGCGATATCTGCCTGAGGTATTAAATAAAAAGGGGAAGTGAAGAGAAGTGACAAAAAAAATCTTTAAATCTATAATGTTTGTATGTGCATTGGTTCTGGCTGTGGGACTGGCTGCTGTAATGGGAATCCTTTACAGCAATTTTGACGGACAGATGCGGAAAGAACTGTCTAAGGAAGCTGCTTATCTGGCATATGGTGTGGAGCAGCAGGGCGTGGATTACCTTAAAAATATTAAGGATAAAAGTGCAAGAATTACTTATATTGATCAGGATGGAACAGTACTGTTTGATAATGAAGCAGATGTTTCTGAGATGAAGAATCACAGTGACAGAACTGAGTTTCAGAAGGCAGAGAAATATGGTGCAGGAGAATCTTCGAGATATTCGGATACACTTTCTGAGAAAACCATTTATTATGCACTGCGTCTGAAAGATGGTACGGTACTGAGAGTTTCCGGTACACAGGATTCGGTGCTGGCACTGGTTGAAAATCTTATATTTCCTTTATGTGGGCTTTTATGTCTGATGCTGATCTTATCAGGAATTATGGCATCTGCAATATCAAAACGAATTGTGAAACCAATCAATGAGCTGGATCTTGAAAGTCCGGAAGAAAATCGGATTTATGAGGAACTTTCTCCTCTCTTAAGTAAGATACACAGACAGAACCGGGAAATTCAGAATCAACTGGAACTGGCGAAACAGCAGCAGGAAGAGTTCGCTCTTATCACAGAGAATATGCAGGAAGGGTTGATCGTGATTGATAAATATACGATGATCCTTTCTGCAAATTCCAGTGCATGGAATCTGTTTCATATGGACAGGGGGTGTCAGGGAGAAAGTGTTTATTGTCTGGATCGTGAGGAAGAATTCAGACATGCCATTGAGCAGGTGCTTAGTGGAGAACATACGGAACTGGTACTGAAATTAAATGGAAGTGATATTCAGCTGATCGCTAATCCTGTTATACGGGATAAGAAAACCGAAGGTGCGGTAGTGCTGCTTGTTAATGTAACGGAAAAGCTTGAGAGAGAAAGTCTGCGAAGAGAATTTTCCGCAAATGTCTCTCATGAGCTGAAGACACCGCTGACTTCTATTTCAGGATTTGCGGAGATTATGCAGAGTGGTCTGGTGAAATGTGAGGATATTCCCCAATTTGCAGGGCGTATTTATAAGGAAGCTCAGAGGCTGCTGCAATTGGTTGAGGATGTGATCCAGATATCACAGCTTGATGAGGAGAAGACTTCCTATACCTGGGAACCAGTGGATGTTTACCAGGTTTGTAAAAATGCGTTTGAGAGTCTGAAGGAAAAAGCGAAGAGACTGAACGTGCATCTTTATATCTGCGGAGAATATATGAAGATGGAGGCAGTACGGACACTTCTGGAAGAGGCGGTTTATAATGTTTGTGATAATGCAATCAAGTATAACCGGAATGAAGGAAGTGTGAGTGTTTTTCTGACACAAACTGCGCAGGAGATTCAGATTGTGGTAAAAGATACAGGTGTGGGTATTCCAAAGGAAGACCAGGACAGAGTGTTTGAGAGGTTTTACAGGGTGGATAAGAGTCACTCTAAGGAAATTGGGGGTACAGGACTTGGGCTTTCGATTGTGAAACATGCAGTTGGGGCTCTGAAGGGAAGTGTTATACTGAGAAGTGAAGAAGGAAATGGAACGGAAATTTGTATGAAGTTTCCTAAGGTGCATAAAGAATAATTGGATATTACTAGGGGGACGCGCGAAGCAGCATCTCTCTGTGAGTTCAGTTCCGGGGGCTAAGTAACTCTAAGGTTTGAAAAATCCGCTAAAAACATGAAGAAAAATGCAAAACTCGCTTCGTTGCAAACTTCGCTCAAACACGTTGCTATTTTTCTTCATAACGCGGATTCCCCAAACCTAAGAGTTACTAAGCCCCCTCCAAATTCACCCACAGAGAGATGCTGCTTCGCGCTGGAAACTGGCTGTGATAGTTTTTTTGCACAAAGGATGCTATCTGTTTCAAAGGTGGGACAGGTAGGGTTCTTTTTTGATTTGGCGGATTATTTTAATGGGAATATTTAGTGTTTTCAATGGGGGAGTTTTCTGATAAGATGAAGATTGAAAATTGTTGGAAAACGGTCATTGGGAGAGCTGCTGAGAGAGATGTTTTGATAGTGAGTTGAGATGGCTTTTGTGGAGAAAGGAAATAGATATTATGAATAGTTATAAGCTAGATTTGGAGAAGTATGCTGCATTGGCGAGACAGGCTGTGGCTGAGGGGTGTGTGTTGCTGGAGAATGAGGGACAGGCGCTTCCGTTGAGAGATGGGGAGAGGGTTGCTGTTTTTGGACGTATGGCGTTTCATTATTATAAGAGTGGGCTTGGCTCTGGTGGTTTGGTGAATACGAGGTATGTCGTGGGGATTCTGGATGCTTTGAAGGAGTGTGAAGGGGTTCATCTGGATGAGAAGCTGATGGGGATTTATGAGGATTGGATTATGGAGAATCCTTATGATGAAGGTCAGGGTTGGGGGCGTGTGCCTTGGTGTCAGAAGGAGATGGATGTGACAGAGGAGATGCTTGACTGTGCGCGCAGGGATGATGTTTCTTTGGTTGTTATTGGCAGAACTGCGGGTGAGGATCAGGATAATAATGCGAAGGCTGGCAGTTATTGTCTGACGGAGACGGAGGAGGATATGATCCGCCGTGTCTGTGAGGTGAGTAAGCGTACGGTTGTTGTGCTTAATGTTGGTAATATTATTGATATGAGCTGGGTGCAGAAGTATCATCCGCAGGCTGTTCTGTATGTATGGCAGGGTGGCCAGGAAGGTGGAAATGGTGTTGCTGATGTGCTGACTGGTAAGGCTTGTGCGTGTGGTAAGCTGACGGATACGATTGCTGCTGATATTAAGGATTATCCATCTACTGAGAATTTTGGGGATCCGTTTAAGAATTATTATAAGGAAGATATTTATGTCGGATATCGTTATTTTGAGACGTTTGCGAAGGATAAGGTGCTTTATCCGTTTGGGTATGGGCTGTCTTATACGACTTTTGAGACGAGAGCGGAGATTCTTAAGAATACCGGGGATGAGATTACGGTGTCTGCGACGGTTTCTAATACTGGTGAGGTAAGGGGGAAAGAGGTTGTTCAGGTTTATGTGAAGGTTCCGCAGGGGAAACTGGGAAATCCGGCCAGGAGGCTGATTGGGTTTGCGAAGACGAAGGAGCTGGCACCTGGAGAGCAGGAAGAGATTTGTATTGTTATTCCAAAGTATGATATGGCTTCTTATGATGACAGCGGTGTGACAGGGCATAAGTCTTGTTATGTTCTGGAAGAGGGATGTTATGAGATTTTTGTCGGCAGTGATGTGAGAAGTGCGGTGTCTGTCGGATGTTATGAGGAAGAGTTCCGGGTGATTGAGGAGCTTGAGGAGGCTTATGCGCCGGTTGAGAAGTTTCAGAGGATGAAGGCTGTTTTATTGCCGGATGGGACTTATCAGGCGGTGACTGAGGATGTGCCGGTCCGTACGATTGATCCTCAGGAGCGTAGGGCGAATGAGATGCCGGAAACTTATGTCTATACAGGCGATAAGGGATATAAGCTGGTGGATGTGCTGGATAAGAAGGTTTCCATGGAGGAGTTTGTTGCGCAGATTAGTGAGGAGGATCTGATCGCGATGTTCCGGGGTGAGGGTATGTGTAGCCCGAAGGTTACTGCGGGAACGGCGGCTGCTTTTGGCGGAGTGACAGATGGCCTGACTGCGCTTGGAATTCCGGTTGGATGTTGTTCGGATGGTCCGTCCGGTATTCGTATGGATTGTGGTACGAAGGCGTTTTCACTGCCGAATGGAACTTCTCTTGGCTGTACTTTTAATGTGGAGCTTGTGGGTGCATTGTATGAGATGACTGGTAAGGAGCTTCGTCTGAATAAGATTGATTCTCTTCTTGGACCAGGTATGAATATTCACAGAAATCCATTGAACGGACGTAATTTTGAGTATATTTCTGAGGATCCGATTCTTACAGGCAGGATTTGTGCAGCTCAGGTGAAGGCTATGGCGAAGTCTGGAATCGGAAGTACGATCAAGCATTTCTGTGGTAATAATCAGGAGGTTGGAAGAAGTACTTCGGACTCTGTGATCTCTGAGAGAGCTTTGCGTGAGATTTATCTGAAAGGTTTTGAGATTGCGGTAAAGGAGGGTGGTGCACGTTCTGTAATGACTACTTATGGAAGTGTAAATGGGCTCTGGACTGCAGGTAGCTATGATCTGTGTACAACTATTCTGAGAAAAGAGTGGGGATTTCAGGGTATTGTCATGACTGACTGGTGGGCGAAGTCCAATTATGAGGGTCATCAGGCAGAGGTAACTGCGAAAGCTCCTATGGTAGCTGCCCAGAATGATATTTATATGGTAGTGAGTGATGCGAAGTCCAATCCGGAGAATGACGATGTGGAGGAAATGCTTCATGCAGGAAAAATTACTGTGGGAGAATTGCAGAGGAATGCTGCCAATATCCTGGGATTTCTGTTAAAAAGTCCTTCTGTTTTATTGTTGACAGACAGAATATGTAAAGAAGAACTGGAGGCTATGAATACAAAGGAAGAGGACGATGTGGATGCCGGAAGTCTGGTAAGTATTGAAAGTGATTCGGTGACACAGAAAATTGTAATTGACGGTGCATTATTACATCCTGCAAAGGGAAAGGCAGATGTGATTGCTGTGACTAACGAGTTCATGGGTGATTTCACAATGAAGTTTACTTTGAAATCTGATCTTGGTGAGCTGGCTCAGCTTCCAGTTTCTGTATTTTTGGATAATATTCATAAGATGACTGTTTCAGTACAGGGGACCAATGGAAAATGGGTAGAAGAAAGCCGCATCCTGAATATGGAATTTGGTCATAATCACTATATCAAATTTTATTATGGTGCGGATAATCTTGAAATTAAAGAAATTGTGCTGATTCCGAATAGGTAAGACCAATTTTAGGAACGCTTGCAAAACTATATCCTTTATGGCATAATTATGAAAATACTCAGAACCTGCGAAAGATGAGTGATAATTGCTTTATAAAAGTGGTTATCTGTGGACTTTTTTAATGCGGAGCGGGCTGTTCAGAGGAAAAGTGTTACTGATGATTAGAACAGTGTTAAGAGTGATGAGGAAAAGATAATATGTCAGGTTTTACAAAGGAAATTATTGCAAAGACTTTTACAGAATTGCTGGATGAAAAGCCCATGTCTAAGATTACGGTGAAGGATATCGTGGAACGATGTGGTGTAAACAGAAATACTTTTTATTATCATTTTAAGGATATTCCGGATGTAGTGGAGTTTATTTTGAAAAAGAAGTGGGATGAGATTCTGGAACATCCACAGGACAGAGCCTCTATTCTGGAATGTATGGAAGAAATGGCAGATCTGGTGAGAAATAACAGAAAGGTTATGCTTAATGTTTACAGATCAGTGAAAAAAGATACGTTCCTTTTTTATATGAATGAGATTTCCAACTATATTATTATGGAATATTTTCGGAAAAATGCAGATCAGTTTGATCTTGATGAGGGAGAAATCCGGATTCTGATTCAATATTATAAGTGTCTGTTTACGGGATTTCTGATGGAGTGGCTGGATAATAATCTGAAATCTGATTTTGGGGAAGAAATGCGTCAGGCTTCCCGGCTTTTTGAAAAGCACCCTGAGCTACATGCGGTATTGAACAGATCAGAATAGAGTGAAAATACCTGTTGTTCCTGATATTTATTATAGCAATTCTCTTAAATGTATTATCTGAGAGAAGCGTTATAGGTAATTCCTTTAATTTTCATATTATACAAAATTAAGCTTATGTCTGTTTTTTGGACATGGGCTTTTTTTTGTCTATTTATTGTTAAAAAAATCACAGCTATAATAGCAGCCATAAAGAGATGAAAACAAGAGCTTGACAGTCACAGGTTCGGGTATATTTCAGAAGGGAGGAGCAATAGGATGGATGCACTGAAGCAGTTAAAATTAGCCAAGAATGGTTATATTATTATGTCTGTATTATTTATGGTTCTGGGTGCCTGTCTGATTATCTGGCCGGATTGTTCGATGGCAGTTTTCTGTACAGCAGTAGGGATTATGCTTATTGTATACGGATTGATAAAGATTCTGGGATATTTTTCCAGAGATATCTATTGTCTGGCGTTTCAGTTTGATCTTGCCTTTGGAGTGCTGATGGCAGCAGTAGGAATTATTATTATAGTACGCAGGAACGTAGTGGTGAATCTGATCTTTGGAATCTTTGGACTTCTGATCCTTGCGGATGCATTATTTAAAATTCAGATGTCGATAGATGCAAAGAAATTCGGGCTGAATCTCTGGTGGAGGATTCTCCTGGTAGCGATTCTGACCGGTGTTCTGGGATTTTTACTTTTGATAAGGCCGTTTGAGGCAGCAGAGATCATGATGATCCTGGTTGGTGTTTCGGTTCTGTTTGAGGGAATTCTGAATCTTTGTGTGGCGATTTACACTGTAAAAATTATTAAAAACCAGAAACAGGATATCATAGATATGGATGAATATTGATAAAATAATAAAAATATACCTGATACACAGGTGTTTATATATATCACATTACAACAAGGAGGAGCAATCACATGAAATTAATGGACAAAGCAAAACAGGCTGCACTTGCAGCAGCAGTTAAAACAGGTCTGGGATATCTGGAAAAGGACCCGGAAGTAAATATACCGAAACTGATGGAACTTGTAGATAAATTTGTACCGGATGGCTGGTATGAGTCACAGAGAAATGCAATCCGTAATGCAATTCATGATAAGGACAGCAACTGGTATAAACTGATTCTGAGGATTTATGAGCTGGATCCGGGAGTACGTGAAGCATTCTTTACAAACTTTATCATCAATGCCAGCTTAAAGGGAAGTGCACTTCAGGAAGAAACAGCAGAAGAGAACAACTGCAATGTTCCATGGGCAATCCTTCTTGATCCTACAAGTGCCTGTAATCTGCACTGCACAGGATGCTGGGCAGCAGAGTATGGTCACAAACTGAATCTTGATTTTGATACCATCTGTTCTATTGTAGAGCAGGGCAGAAAAATGGGAACTTATATGTACATATATACAGGTGGTGAACCGCTGGTCCGCAAGAAGGACCTGATGCGTATCTGTGAGAAATATCCGGACTGCGAATTCCTTTCCTTTACAAATGGTACACTGATCGACGAAGAGTTCTGCCAGGAAATGCTTCGTGTTAAGAACTTTGTTCCGGCGATCAGCCTGGAAGGTTCTGAGGAAGCAAACGACGGACGCCGTGGAGAAGGTGTATATCAGAAAGTTATGCATGCAATGGAACTTCTGAAAGCTCATAAACTTCCGTTTGGTGTATCTACCTGTTATACTTCTGCAAATGTGGACAGTGTAAGCAGCGAGGAATTTTTTGATCACATTATTGACTGTGGTGCATTATTTGTATGGTTTTTCCATTATATGCCGACAGGTAATGACGCTGTAGTAGAATTAATGCCGAATCCACAGCAGCGTGAGAAGATGTATCACAAGATCAGAGAGTATCGTTCTACAAAAGCTATTTTTGGAATGGATTTCCAGAATGATGCGCAGTATGTAGGAGGATGTATTGCAGGAGGAAGACGTTACCTTCATATTAATGCGAATGGTGATGTAGACCCATGTGTATTTATCCATTATTCTAATGCAAATATTTATGAAAATACTCTGCTGGAAGCATTGAAGAGTCCGATCTTCATGGCATATCATGACGGTCAGCCGTTTAATGAAAATATGCTTCGTCCATGCCCGATGCTTGAGAATCCGCAGAAGCTTCGTAAGATGGTTGAAGAATCCGGTGCGAAGTCTACAGATTTGCAATCACCGGAGTCTGTGGAGCATCTCTGTGCGAAGTGTGATGCTTATGCAGAGCATTGGGCACCGAAAGCAGAGGAATTATTTCCTGTAAAAAATAAGTAACTTAATAATAAGAAAAAATATTAACTCAAAATTTAGCCAAAGTTATCAGAGAAAGTTCCCTGTCCGGTCATCCCCTGTCCGGATGGGGAACTTTCTCGTCTTTGAATAAGGGGAGGCGCGAAACAGCATCTCTCTGTGGGTTCAGTTCCGGGGGCTAAGTAACTCTAAGGTGGAGAAAATCCGCTAAAAGCATGAAGAAAAACGCAAAACTCGCTCCGTTGCAAACTTCGCTCAGACAGGTTGCTGCTTTTCTTCATAACGCGGATTTTCTCCGCCTAAGAGTTACTAAGCCCCCTCCAGATTCACCCACAGAGAGATGCTGTTTCGCGCTGTTGATTGATTGTGGAAGGAAGTGTGAGAAGCATTTTATTGTTAAAAATAACTTGCCTGAGTGTGCGACATGTATTAAGGTTATGGTGTTAACCTGTATAATGGATATGTAGAAGTTCTCGTAAATAATGTATTTAAGAGGATTGCTGTAGATTTTTTAGTATGAGAGAGTGAGTAGGGATGTTAAAAACTTTTTTAGTAGAGGATGAAGTTGTGATCAGGGAGATGATTAAGAAGATGATTCCCTGGGAGCAGTATGGATTTGAACTGGCAGGAGAAGCATCTGATGGGGAGATGGCACTGCCGTTGATATTAAAGAGCAAACCGGATCTTCTGATCACTGATATTAAGATGCCGTTTATGGATGGTCTGACATTATGTAAATTGGTGAAGAAGGAGTTGCCGGACATTAAGATTGTGATTCTTAGTGGCTATGATGACTTTAACTATGCGAAGCAGGCGATCAGTATTGGTGTGGAGGATTATCTGCTGAAGCCAATTACTAAGAATGCATTTATTGAGCGTCTGGAGGAGATTCATAATCGTTATGAACATGAGAAGACGCAGAAGGAATATTATGAGAAATTCAAACTGGAAATGCAGGAGTATGAGAGGAATGCGAGCCGTGATTTCTTTGAATCTCTGGTGAGAGCGGACTTTGATCTGGAAGAGATTTATCGGAGAGCAGATCGTTTGAATCTTGATATTGTGGCAGAGGCTTATAATATTCTGATTTTTACACCGGATGCTTCAGACAGCAGTTATAATTCGTCGGAAGGATATTCAGACTGGGAGGCAGAAGTACATAAGAAGATTGAGAATTATTTCCTCAGTCATCCGGTTGCGATGCTTTTCAGACATCAGGTGTTTAGTTATGCGATTCTGGTCAAGGGGCAGCGAGACACGATAAAGAAGAATACATGCGAATGTGTGGAAACAATTCAGAAGATCATGGAAGAAACCAGAGCAAATGTGGACTGGTTTGTGGCAGTCGGCGAGGAGGCAGACCGTCTGAGCAAAATTAAGCAGAGTTATCACACGGCGGCAAGAACTTATGCATTCCGTTATCTGTATGACGGGCATATCCTTTATTACAATATGCTTGAGCAGGTAAAGGAGAATTCAGCAGACACTTCAAAAACAGAAGCTGTTCAGCTTAAGAATGTGAATATCAATGCCCTGAATCCGGAAATCCTTCAGAAATTTTTAAGCAGTGGTCTGGAAGATGAAGTAGACAGTTTTGTCCATGATTATTTCCATGCTATTGGCAGGGAACCGATGGAATCACTGGTGTTCCGTAATTATGTGGTTTTGAATGTGCGTTTTTCTGTACTGTCATTTCTTAAGAAAATTGGATATGATGATACGGAATTGTCCAGAGAAGAGACAGATGATGTTGTGAAGAAGACAAGCCAGTCTACAGAAGCTTCTGTTGCATATGCAGAGGAAGTCCTGAAACGGGCCATTGCAATCCGTGATGAAAATGCAGGCAGTCAGAACAGAAGTGTGTTGAAGCAGGCAATAGATTTTATAGATGGACATTATATGGATGAAGAGATTTCTCTGAATAGAGTGGCGCATGCGGCGAATGTGAGTGCCAATCATTTCAGCGCGCTTTTCAGTCAGAATATGGGACAGACATTTATTGAGTATCTGACTTCGCTTCGCATGGACAAGGCAAAGGAGCTGCTTCGCTGTACCTCCAAACGTTCCAGTGAGATTGCAGGGGAAGTGGGATATAAGGATGCGCATTACTTCAGCTATCTTTTTAAGAAAACTCAGGGAATGACTCCGAGTGAGTATCGTAAGACGAGAGGAGAAGTCTGATTCATGAAGCAGAAACAGGAGAAGCTGGAAACAAAGATGAAGTGGATGCTTCTGAGCACTATGATCCCTATGACAATTCTGATCATAGTGCTTCTTGTTTTTTTCTGGCATTATACAAATGAATATAATCAGTTGTCTAATAATCTGGCGGTGAGTTCGGAATATAATGCAAACTATAGAAATTCCAATAATGATATGAGCTTTAAAGATGAAGTGGATATGGATATCTATTATGTGACTATCGGGCGAAAAGGTAAGGACGGGCTGCCGACAGAGCAGGTAGACAAGGCAATCAGTACTGTGGAGAGTCTGAAGAAAACCACATCAAAGAAGGAAAGCCTGCGTTCTCTGAAATATCTGACTAACTATCTGGAGAATCTTAAGAAACGGATGAATCAGCTTCTTGAGATAAAGAATTATCAGGAACGACAGGAATTTGTGGCAAATAATACAGAAATCCTGACCACGCTCTTTGAGAAAGAAATGCAGAATTATATTTATCAGGAGGCGACGGAACTGGTGCAGATAGAGTCTCAACTGGCTGGAAATGTACGTCTGACGATCATCACTATGTGTGCGGCGATTTTGGTTGCTACGGCTATTCTGCTGCGGCGTTCTTTCCGTCTGACATACAGCATTACCAAACCGATTTCTGAAATTCTCCATAATATTAAGAAGGTTGGAAAAGGAGAGTACAAAACTATTAATGCAGTATCTGCCGACAGTGTTGAAATCCAGGAGCTTGATGCCGGTACCAGAAAGATGGCAGGAAGGATTGAAGGGCTTCTTGAGAATGTGCGTAAGGAGCAGGAGGTACAGCATATGACGGAGCTGCAGCTGATCCAGGCACAGGTAAATCCGCATTTTCTGTATAATACACTGGACACTATTGTGTGGCTGGTGGAGGGTGGTATGCAGCAGGATGCAGTGGATATGATCACAAGTCTGTCTGTTTTTTTCCGCACTTCGCTTTCGAAGGGGAAGGATATCATTCCGCTGTCGGAAGAGAAACGCCACACATTGAGTTATCTGGAGATTCAGCAGTCAAGATACAGGGATATTATGGAATTTGAGATTAATATTCCGCCGGAACTGGATGAAGTGATGGTGCCGAAGCTTACTCTGCAGCCGTTAGCGGAGAATGCTCTTTATCATGGAATTAAGAATAAGCGTGGAAAAGGTAAGATTCTTATTGAAGGATTCAATCTGGGAGATGATATGATGCTGAGAGTGACTGACAATGGTCAGGGAATGACACCGGAACGTCTTTATGAAGTACAGAAAGCCATCCGCACCGGTGAACGTGCCGGGTTCGGACTTGCTGCGGTGTCAGAGAGAATTGCACTCTATTATGGTCCGGGTTATGGACTGAAGATTTCTTCTACAGAGGGAGAAGGTACGGTTATGGAAGTGTATATGGCGAAAAAAATTAACCTGGATAACAATTCAAGAACAGTTTTATGGCCTGCTGATAGAGACTTACGAAGGTCTGCCAAATAATGGAATGTATGAATTATGTCGACTAATGCTGAATTGTGCAAAGTGAATATAAAAAAAGTTGATAATTTATTTCTATATTTATAATGCACAATAAAAAATCCAACTTCCGCAATAAAAAAACAAACTTTGTATAAATTATGAACAAAATATGATAGAAGAATAAACTTTTTGCGGAAAATATTCTATGGAATTTTCCTGGATTTTTACTATAATAAAGACATCTTAAATGAATCGGGAGGATTTACAAAATGAAGAAAAAAATCGTGTCAGCTTTATTAACAGCAACAATGGTATGCGGTATGAGCGTTGTTCCGGCAGTGGGTGTAGCAGCAGCGGACGACACAATCACAGTTGGTTTCTCACAGGTAGGTGCTGAATCTGACTGGCGTACAGCTAATACAGAATCCATGAAATCCACATTCAGCGAAGAGAACGGATATGAATTAATCTTCGATGATGCACAGCAGAAACAGGAAAACCAGTTAACAGCAATCCGTAACTTCATCCAGCAGGAAGTTGATTACATCGTACTTGCTCCTGTAACAGAGACAGGTTGGGATACAGTTCTCCAGGAAGCAAAAGACGCAGGAATCCCTGTAATTATCGTAGACCGTATGGTTGATGTATCTGATGACAGCCTTTACACTGCATGGGTTGGATCAAACTTCAAACTTGAAGGCCAGAAAGCTATGGCATGGCTGGATGCATATCTGGAAGCAAAGGGACGTGGAGATGAAGAAATCAATCTTGTTGATATTCAGGGAACTATCGGTGCATCTGCTCAGATCGGACGTACACAGGGATTTGACGATGCAGTAGAGGCTCATGACAACTGGACAACACTTGCACAGCAGTCAGGTGAATTTACACAGGCCAAAGGTCAGGAAGTTATGGAATCTATCCTGAAACAGAGCGGTGATGACATTGATGTTGTTTACTGTGAGAATGATAACGAGGCATTTGGTGCAATTGATGCGATCGAAGCAGCAGGCTACGAAGTTGGTGGAGAAGAAGGCCAGATCCTTGTAATGTCCTTCGATACAACAAACGCTGGTCTTACAGATACATTAAGCGGAAAGATCACACTGGATACAGAGTGTAACCCATTACACGGACCACGTGTACAGGAAATCATCGAGAAACTTGAAGCTGGCGAAGAGGTTGACAAACAGGCTTATGTAGATGAAGAAATGTTTGCAGCTGATGATACAGTTACATCTATCAAAGTTGACGACGCTGACTATGAAGTAACAACTATTACACAGGACATCATTGATGGACGTGCATACTAATTATTAGTGTAAATCCGGAGCGTGGTTCATAATTCGGAGAAACCCGGGTTGCGGACCACGCTACCTTTATGCCATGAATTAACCCGCTTTGCTGAAAAAAATTCAGCGATGAGGGGTAAAAACCAGTATAGAAAGCAGGTGGAAAGATTATGGAACAAAATGTAGTATTGGAGATGCGCGATATTTCCAAAAATTTCACTGGCGTTCGTGCCCTTTCCCATGTGGACTTTACCCTTCGTAAAGGTGAAATCCACGCACTGATGGGTGAGAACGGTGCAGGTAAATCAACTCTGATCAAGGTGCTGACCGGTGTTCACGAATTTGAAAGCGGTTCTATTCATATGGCCGGAAACAGCAATGCAATTGTAAATCATTCTCCGCAGGAGGCACAGGCAAACGGTATCAGTACAGTGTACCAGGAAGTAAACCTTTGCCCGAACCTGACCGTAGCCGAGAATTTATTTATCGGTAGAGAGCCGAGAAAGATGGGAATGATTGATTGGAAGCAGATGAATGAGCGTTCAGGAAAGCTTCTTGAGAGCCTGGACATTCATGTGCCGCCAACACAGATGCTGGAAGAATGTTCCATCGCTATTCAGCAGATGATCGCAATTGCACGTGCAGTTGATATGAAATGCCGTGTGCTGATCCTGGATGAGCCAACCTCATCACTGGATGACGATGAAGTTGAGAAGCTGTTTGTACTTATGAGAAGACTTCGTGACGAAGGAGTAGGTATTATCTTTGTCACCCATTTCCTTGAACAGGTATATGCAGTCTGCGACAGAATTACAGTTCTTCGTAACGGCGAACTGGTAGGAGAATATGAGACAAAGGATCTTCCGAGAGTTATGCTGGTTGCCAAGATGATGGGTAAAGATTTTGATGATCTTGCTGATATTAAAGGCGAGCACAAAGATAAGAAAAAAGCAAAACCTGAACCTGTTATCGAAGCAAAAGGAATCTCCCACAAGGGAACAATTAAGCCATTTGACCTTACCATTAATAAAGGAGAGGTTATCGGTCTTACCGGACTTCTCGGTTCCGGACGTTCTGAACTTGTACGTGCCATTTACGGTGCAGACAAGGCTGAGACTGGAACCCTTAAGGTAAAAGGCAAAGAAGCAAAGATCAACAGTCCTCTGGATGCTATGAAGCTTGGTATGGCGTACCTTCCGGAAGACAGAAAAGCAGAAGGTATCATTGCAGATCTTTCTGTAAGAGAAAATATTATTATAGCGCTCCAGGCTAAACGCGGTATGTTCCATCCATTAAGCAAGAAAGAAATGGAGGATGCTGCTGATAAGTATATTAAATTACTGCAGATTAAGACAGCAAGTCGTGAAACCCCGATTAAGAGTCTGTCCGGTGGTAACCAGCAGAAGGTTATCCTTGGAAGATGGCTTCTGACTAATCCGGATTATCTGATTCTGGATGAGCCGACCAGAGGTATTGATATCGGTACTAAGACAGAGATTCAGAAACTGGTTCTTGATCTTGCGGATCAGGGAATGGCAGTTACATTTATCTCCTCAGAGGTTGAGGAAATGCTCCGCACCTGCTCCCGTATGGCAGTTCTTCGTGACGGTCAGAAGGTAGGCGAGCTGGAAGAGAATGAACTTTCCCAGAGCGGAGTTATGAAAGCTATTGCCGGAGGTGACGATAAATAATGAATAAGAGTAAATTAAAGAAAATAACAAGTGCGCGTCTGTTTCTTCCCATCGTGTGTCTCATCGCCGTACTTTTGCTCAATGTGATCAAGACACCGGACTTCTTTAATGTATCGATCCGAAACGGCGTACTTTACGGTTATATCATTGATGTTATCAATCGTGCTTCAGAGTTGGTTATCCTTGCAATCGGTATGACACTGGTAACAGCGGCATCTGGTGGACAGGATATCAGTGTGGGTGCGGTTATGGCTGTAGCAGCTGCTGTTTGCTGTCAGATCCTTTCCGGTGGACAGGTTTCTGTAAATGAGTATCAGAACTCGATTATCATTGCAGTGATTGCAGCGCTTCTTGCATCTGCATTATGTGGTGCATTCAATGGATTTCTGGTTGCCAGGCTGAATATTCAGCCGATGGTTGCAACTCTGATCCTTTACACAGCCGGACGTGGTATCGCACAGCTTGTAACAAATGGACAGATTACTTATATTCGTGTGGATTCTTTTAAGATGGCAGGTGGTTACATTGGAAAGTGTCCGATCCCAACTCCTATTTTCTTTGCGATCATCACAGTTTTAATTGTTTATCTGATCCTGAAGAAAACAGCACTTGGCCTTTACATTGAAAGCGTTGGTATTAATGGAAAAGCAGCCCGCCTTGTTGGATTAAATTCCACAATGATCAAATTCCTTACTTATGTTATTTGTGGTGTGCTGGCTGGTATTGCCGGAATCGTAGCATCCAGCCGTATCTATTCCGCAGATGCAAACAACATCGGTCTTAACCTGGAAATGGATGCCATCCTTGCAGTAGCACTTGGCGGAAACTTCCTTGGCGGTGGTAAATTCAGTCTGATCGGTTCCGTAATCGGTGCTTATACGATTCAGGCTCTGACCACAACACTTTATGCAATGAACGTAAAGGCTGACCAGCTTCCTGTTTATAAGGCAATCGTGGTAGTCATTATCGTTACTCTGCAGAGTGATGTATTTAAAAAATATATTGCCGGCTTAAAAGCTAAAAAGAGTGTGGCAGCAGAAGGAGGTCAGAAGTAATGAAAGCAAATGGAATGCAGAAAAAGAAAATGACAGGAAACGGCTTCCTGCTTCTGATAACAATCGCTTTATTTGCAGTTATGTATATTGCAGGTATGATTATTTTTGCTGATAAAGGTTTTGCAAAACCGCAGATGTTTTTGAATCTGTTTGTATCTAATGCAGGACTTCTGGTTATCGCATGTGGACTTACCATTGTAATGATCACCGGAGGTATTGATATTTCCGTTGGTTCTGTAACAGCTCTTGTTTGCATGGTTCTTGCAGATCTGATGGAGAATAAGGGTGTAAATACATATGTGGCAGTTTTAGTTGCACTGCTTATTGGTGTTGCTTTTGGTGTTGTCCAGGGCTTTCTGGTAGCTTACCTTGATATTCAGCCGTTTATCGTTACTCTGGCTGGTATGTTCTTTGGACGTGGTATGACAGCTATCATCAGTACTGATATGATTTCTATTAAGAATGAGTTATTCCTGAAGTGGGCAAACTTCCGTTTTTATATGCCTTTTGGTTCTACGAATAAGAAGGGAAAATTCATTCCGGCTTATATTCCTCCTACAGTAGTGATTGCGGTAATCGTTGTTATTATCATTGCAGTTCTTTTGAAATACCGTAAATTCGGACGTAAGCTGTATGCGATTGGCGGCAACCGTCAGAGTGCATTAATGATGGGCCTGAATGTTAAGAGAACAATGTTCCAGGCCTATGTGCTGGATGGGTTCCTTGCAGGTCTTGGAGGATTTCTGTTCTGCTTAAACAGCTGTGCTGGTTTCGTTGAGCAGGCGAAAGGTCTTGAGATGGATGCGATTTCTTCAGCAGTTATCGGTGGTACGCTTCTTTCTGGTGGTGTTGGTACACCGATTGGTACTTTGTTTGGTGTTCTGATCAAGGGTACCATTTCCAGTTTGATTACTACTCAGGGTACGTTATCAAGCTGGTGGGTAAGGATTATTCTTTCACTGTTGCTGTGTTTCTTTATTGTGATTCAGTCAGTGATTGCTTCTATGAAGAAGAAAAACAAATAGGCTGCATGCGAATGGCAGGTAAATATTGAGAAAAAGAGACAGGTCGAAATTCAGTTTTGAGTTTCGACCTGTTTTTTTGCTTTTTCAGGAGGGACGCGCAAAGCAGCCTCTCTCTACGGGTTCAGATTCCGGGGCTAAGGAACTCTAAGGTTTGTAAAATCCGCTAAAATCATGAAAAAAACGCAAAACTCGCTCCGTTGCAAACTTCGCTCAGACAAGTTGCTGTTTTTTTTCATAACGCGAATTTCCCAAACCTAAGACTTCCTAAGCCTCTCCAAATTCACCCGTAGAGAGAGGCTGCTTTGCGCTGGGTAATGGCAGAGAGAAAGATATGATGCTACTGAGAGGATAAATTTTGGCTCTATTTATTTTATGAAATAATATATTACGAGAAGAATTTTGTTGATTAGTCATAGTTTTGAATGATTTAATTGTGCAAAATGTACAGTTTTAAAAAATATATAAAAGAAAAATATACAAATTGCTTGACATAAAAGAAAATGTATGGTTATATAGGAGTATACAAGTATTAAACATAATACAAGATGACAAGAGAAGGAGGAATTTACATGAACGAACAGGATCGTGTAACAGGAAGCTTATATGGGATGGCAACTGGAGATGCGTTAGGGGTACCATCTTCATTTATGACACAGGACTATATTGCTGAAAAATGGGGCTGGATTGATACCTTTTATCCACCGGAAAAAGGTCATATTTTTCATGATGGGCTGAAAGCAGGAGAATATACAGATGATACAGAGCAGGCAATGGCACTGATGAAATCGTTTATTCGAAACAAGAAAGTAGATTCTCATGATGTAGTGAATGAAATACTTGCATGGGCAGAAAGAGTAAAGGATAAATATGCAAGTCCTTTAGGTCCGAGTACAGAAAGAGCATTGAAAGCAATTAAGGATGGGGCAGATATCAATGTAAGTGGAAGATATGGAAATACCAATGGTTCTGCAATGAGAATCAGCCCGGTAGGAATCATCCATGGACTGAGAGGATCAACTTGTGAAGAAATGGTAAAAGATGTTTATCTTACATGTTTGCCTACACATAATACAACTGTTTGTGTTTCATCAGCAGCGGCAATTGCATGGGGAGTTGCTCTTTGTGTAAGAGGTGAACAGGATATTGATTTTATCGTAAAGGAAACAATGAGAGCTGCTGAAATTGGAAAGCAATATGGATATCCAATTGTGTCACCTTCTATTTCCAGAAGGGTTGAGTTTGTATACGATATTGTGAAAAAATCAAGTGATGATAAAGAAACGATGAAAGAACTCTATAATTATTTTGGTGGCGGTGATCTTGCAGCAGAATCTATACCGGTTGCTATTGGATTATTTGCCCTAGGCAAAGGAAATGTGAAGCTTGTAAATGAGTATTGTGTAAATTTCGGCGGAGACTGTGATACAAATGCAGCAATGGCTGGTGCAATGGCCGGGGCATATTCTGGCATTGAGGCAGTGCCGGTGGAATGGAGAGAAACAATTAAAAAAGTAAATGGTGTTGATTTTGAAGAATTTGCAAAACAGATTATTAATTTGATTCCTGAATGGGAATGTTAAGTATTTGCATTTGAATGTTAGAAAAATGTGAAAAAATATGGGTGCTTTGTTAAGTAATGTTAAGCAAAGATATACAATATGCATAAAAATGTTACATGGAATAAATTAGATAAAAAGACGAAAACATGTATTGATGAGAATACATCTATAGTTTAATATTGACAATGATGATAGTCAGTGTTAAGATGCACTTGTAAACATGTATTTGATATAATACATCATTAAAACAAGGCGCCCATAAAATGATGTATTGAGAAAGGAGAAACCGGATGGATGTTCCGAATCAAATGCAGGTACGTAAAAAGAAAAAGCTGCGAAAAAAAATAGAACCTTTTTTGTATTTGCTTCCTGCACTTTTGTTTTTTGTAGGTTTTACCTATTATCCATTTGCAAAAACTATTTTTAATAGTTTTTTCTTGGTTAATTCGATGGGAGAAATCAGGGAGTTTGTAGGATTGGAGAATTATATTAGTGTATTGACCAACTCAGCTTTTTTGCAGACAATAAAAAATACATTGATATATGTGGTGATTTCATCACCGGTAGCGATTTTTATAGCATTGCTGTTGGCAATGATTGCAAACAAAAAAACAAAAATGTCACCTTTATATGAAACTTTGTATGCAATCACAATGGCTGTTTCAATGTCTGTAGCTGCAATGATTTTTCAGTTAATGTATAATCCGACAATCGGTGTATTGAACTATGTTCTGGGAACACATTTTAACTGGCTGAATGATAAAAAAATTGCAATGATTGCCATCAGTTTAATTGCGGTATGGATGAACATTGGTTACAATTTCTTATTTTTGCTTTCTGCAATCAGAGGTTTATCACCGGAATTACTGGAAAGTGCAGATATTGACGGAGCAAATATGGTGCAGAGAACATGGAAGATTATCCTGCCTATCATTTCGCCAACTGTATTTTATCTGATTTGTAACTCTCTGGCTAAGAACATGATGATGTCCGGACTGGTGCTGATTTTAACACAGGGTGGTCCACAGGGATCAACAGAGACTATGATCTCATTTATGTATAAGCAGTCGGTTAATAATTTAAATTATAATGATGCTTATGCAGCAGCAGTAATTGCTTTTATTTTAACTGGAATTGCGATGGCAGTCAGCTTTTCATTTGAAAAGAAAGGAGTGCATTATACCTAATGAAATCATATAACCCAGTTGCAAATAAGAGAAAGAAAGTTGTGAAAAATGTTCTCTTTCAGATATTTGCAGTAATCGTTGGTATCGTTATAATCTCGCCAATTATATATGCGTTTTTTATTTCGATTATGCCATCGAATCAAATATTAAGTAATCCGCCTAAACTTATTCCGAGAAGTGTTACTTTGGATCATTATAAATCTGCAATTTCAGCAACAACACTTGGAAGATATATGTTGAACTCATTAGTTTTGGCAGGTGTATCATCAATTGTCAGAATTATCACGGCAAGTATGGCGGCATATGCGTTTGCTTTTTATGAATTTAAAGGTAAAAATTTTATTTTTGCAATTGTAATGGGAACAGTAATGATCCCGGGAGATGTAGTTCTGGTTACAAACTATCAGACAGTATCCAGACTTGGGCTGGTAAATACATACCTTGGTATGATGGTTGTATTTCTGGTATCTGCAATGAACATCTTTATTATGAGACAGAATTTCCTGACATTTTCCAAGGAAATTAAAGAAGCTTCAGAAGTAGATGGATGCGGAAACTTCCGATTCTTTGCAACAATATTATTACCATTGAATAAACCGGTAATTACAACAGTATTTATTTCTGCGTTTATGGGTACATGGAATACTTACCTGTGGCCAATGATGGTTACAAACCAGAATGAATTAAGAACGATTCAGGTAGGTGTAACTATGCTTAACTTCCCGGAAGGAACTGTATATGGACCAATTATGGCTGCATCAATTCTGGCATTACTTCCAATCGCAGTGATATTTGTAATATTCAGAAGACAGATCGTTGGTGGTCTGATGGGTGGAGCTGTTAAAGGTTGATAAAAAATAAAAAAAGGAGAAATAATTTTATGAAGATGAGAAAAGTAATGAGCGTAGCGTTAGTAGCAGCAATGTGTGCAACAATGTGTCCGATTACTGCAAGCGCAAAAGATGACAATGTAACAATTGAATACTGGCATACAATGGCTGGTGTGAACGGCGAAGCAATGGAAACAATTGTAAATGATTTCAATGAGACTGTTGGAAAAGAAAAGGGAATTACAGTAAAGAGTGTGTATCAGGGAGATGATGTAAGTGAAAAATTGAAAACTCTGGCACAGGCAAATGATACCAAAAACTTCCCGAATGTAGCTCAGATTGTATGTAGTGGTATTCCTTCTGCGATTAATTATGAGCAGTTAGTAAAGGTTGAAGATTTATATAAAGAAGGACAGGATATTACTGTAGCTCAGGAAGACTTAGATGAACATGCTGTAAGAGCTGTCTCATATGACGGTGAAATGATTGCAATGCCGTTTAATGCCTCCAGTATTTTACTGTATTATAACAAGACAATGTTTGAAGAAGCTGGATTAGATCCGGAAAATCCTCCTGCAACTATCGCTGAAATGGCAGATGCATGTTCAAAACTGGTAGAAAAGGATGGTGACAATGTTACGAGATATGGTTTAAATGTTGCTGTCAGAAGATATCAGTTTGTTAACTGGATTGGCGGTCAGGGCGATTATAATTTCGTAGGAGATAATGAAGGTGGACGTGCAGGAATGATGACGAAACTTACCTGTGATGAAGATGGTACACTGGATAAATTCCTTACGGAATGGGAAAAAGTAATCAAATCAGGTGGATATAAACCAACCGAAGATAATATTAATGAAGAGTTTGCAATGCAGTTGTTTGGAATGGCAGTTATGTCTTCTGCACGTATTGGAACAATTAACAGTCTGGTAGGAGATAACTTTGAATGGGGTACTGCACCACTTCCAAAGGTTGATGCAAATGATAAAGGTGGCACTGCTATTGGTGGTTCCTGCGAAGCTATTTTCAACAAAGGTGATGAAGACCAGGTTGATGCATCCTGGATCTTTACACAGTATCTTGCTTCACCGGAAGTTCAGGCAAAATTTGACAGTGCAACAGGATATCTTCCAGTAAATGCCAAGACATACGATGAAGAAGCTATGGCAACATATCTGGAAGAAAATCTTAACTATAAAGTAGCTGTAGACCAGATGAATGCGTCTAATCCAAATGTTCAGGAACCATTCGATATTATTAACTGGGAAATGGATGAAGTAATCAGAAATAATATGGAAGAATTCGGAAACGGAAATCAGGATAAAGATACAACATATAATAATATTGTTGATCAGTGTGACGAAAAACTGGCAGCGTATGTAAGAGCTAATGGCTAGAATAATTTGAGAGGTGATTGAGTGGTTAAGTTAGTCATCAGTGACATGGATGGAACTTTGATAGACAGAGATGAAGTCTTGCCGAAAAAAGCAGTTGAAATGGCTCATGCGCTGCGTGAAAAAGGTATTCTTTTTACAATTGCAACCGGACGTGTAGAATGTATGGCAGAAAAATATGTTCAGGAGTTGGATATACAGATTCCATATATCGCATGTAATGGTGTGACAATTGTTCAGGGAGATACTGTCCTTAAGCGGAATAAAATTCCGCTTAAGGGGTTACAGGGAATTATCCGCAAAGCAGATGAAATGGGGATGTCTCTGGTGTACAGCATTGATGGAAAAGAAACTGTTTATAAAGTTACTCCGTGGATTTTGAAACAGAGAGAAACGTTTAACCGTTATTTTGATACACATGAATTTACAGAAGAGGAATGGGAGAGCTTATACATAGATAAACTGATGGTGATGGATGATGTAAGAACAGGAGCCATTGCCATTTTGGAAGATATGTGCAAAACTCTCTCCGATGAGTATGGATTTACCAGATATACGAATAAATCTGTGGAAATTGTTAATAAAGACTCTACAAAAGCATCAGCACTTCGAATACTGGCACAGCATTTGGAAATAGACTTAAAAGATATTATGGCTATTGGGGATCATCAAAATGATATTGAAATGTTGACAGAAGCAGGAATTGGAGTTGCAGTTGGAAACGCTACGGATGAAGCTAAAAATTCAGCAGATTTTGTTGCGGAAGGCAGATGTATTGATGGAGTTGCGGAAGCAGTAGAGAAATACTGTGATATTGTAATCTAAAAGAAATGAGGAAATGAGATGAGATTGTCAACGTCAACTTGTATGTATTTTAACAGACCAGATGGTACAAAGGCGAGAATTGAAGATTGTATTAAAATGTGCAGCGAAGCGGGATATAGAGTAATGGATATGAATTTCCTTGACTGTACAAATTTTGATACACCATTTCGAACAGAGAGATGGGAAGAATGGGTGCATGAACTGGCAGAGTTGGCAAATGAAAAACATGTAGAGTTTTCTCAGGGACATTCTTATTTTTATAATTTTTGTGATGATAACATTAAAGACAGGGAAACAGAGGATGAATTTATCAGAAGAAGTATCATAGGTGCGTCTGTACTTGGAATTCCATGGCTGGTTATTCATGCCGGAACAGACTTTGATTCAGCAACGCCAGTAAAAAGCTCTAAAGAAAAAACAATAGAATACCTTAAACCAAGATTAGAACTTGCTGCCCGATATCATGTTGGCATTGCTATTGAAAATCTGTGGGAACTGAACATTTCTCCAAAACGGCGTTATACTACAACAGCAGAAGAACTGATCGACCTTGTGGATACATTGTCAAAAGACTTTGACAATGTGGGTATATGCTGGGATGTAGAACATTCAGAAATTATGCAAATGGATATAAGCAAACAATTACAATTGGTTGGAAAACGTCTGAAGGCAACACATATTTCTGATTATATAAGCCGGTATGAAGATCATCTATTACCATTTAGTGGAGATACAGACTGGAGAAAAGTAGTACGGTCTTTGAAAGCCATTGAATACACAGGCGACTTTACATATGAAGTTCATCGTTATACGATGAGACTGCCTCAGGAATTAGTGTTATCTGCACTGAAACATAGTGTTGCAGTGGGAAATTATTTATTGAGATTGGAATAAGCAGTAAGATAAGGCAAGATGGCAAACTTGAAAAAGTTTCTGTTATCTTGCCTTTGCTATATAGGATTGAGAAAAGGAGACTGGAATGGGGAAAGACTTATGGAATGCAGTATATAGTCAGAGGGAATTAATATTTCGGATGCTTGCATCATGTATATTGGGTGGAGCTATAGGATTTGAAAGAAAACACAGACATAAAGGTGCCGGAATGAGAACGCATGCCCTAGTTTGCCTGGGGTCGGCCTTAATGATGATTGTATCAAAATATGGTTTTACGGATTTTCCGGATATAGATGGTTCGAGAATTGCGGCACAGGTAGTAAGTGGAATTGGATTTCTGGGAGCTGGAGTTATTTTTGTAAGAAATAATGCAGTGAATGGATTAACTACTGCGGCTGGATTATGGGTTACTTCAGGAATTGGATTATCAATAGGAGCTGGACAGTGGGTATTGTCTACAATAGCAACTGTGATCGTAATCTGCGTTCAGTTTGTCTTGCATAATATTCGGGTTTTAGCAAATGAACCGTATAGGGCCAATGTAAGAGTTGAATATATGGATGATGAGCAGGTACTTAAAGAAGTAGAAGAAGTCTTGAAGAAGGATAAGATATCAATTGCAGCTATGAAAATGAGAAAAAAGAATTCTGGAAAAATTGATATGGATATAGAAGCGGTTTTTCCAGCAGGATATGAAAAAGTGGAAGTACTTAATAAGATATCTGAATTAAAAGGAGTATCTATTATTGATATATAGAAAACCATTATAGAATAAATTTTAACAAAAAAATGTCAGAGCTGTTTTTAATATCGGCTCTGGCATTTTTTGTTTATCAAATATTAATCAGCTTTAACCTAAATAGTTATCAAGTGATTATGTTGAATGCATATGAAATGTATCATTGCTTTTGGTAAATGATAAAGCAAAACGAACACGATCACCCAACCATAGTGTATTAGAGGATTCTAAAGGCAGACCATTGTCCAGATAAGAAATTCCTTTGATGTTAATTAAAGGAGTATCATATGCAGAATTTAATAACTGACTATCGGATAAACTTGCACGTACTGTTTCAAGGATATCATCTACACGTACTATATTTAAGTGATATCGTTCTTTCATTGTTTGAGAAAGGGAATTATTGATTAATCCATCTTTTTCTAAATCAGGTACCAGTTTGCAGGGAAGCCAGGAACGACCAATTGCGATTGGTCTGTTGTCACACTGGAACAGACGTTTAAAATAAATAGCAGATTCACCTTCTTTTAATTTTAAGGTTTCACAAACAGATTTGTAAGGATTATCAATCTTTTTCAGTTCAAGCATTTCAGCAGAAATAGGATGTTCACTGTCCGTCTCATAATTTCCACTGACTAAAGAGTAGCGTAACTGATGAATAAATTGTTTGGGGTTGTCATTGACAACAGAACGTTTTCCACGGGAACGTTTAATAAGGTCATCTTTTTCCAATTCAGCGAGTGCCTGACGTAAAGTAACACGGCTGACACTATATTGTTCGATTAATTCAGATTCGGAATCGAGTTGACCATTACTTCCCCATTCGCCATTATTAATGCGGTTTCTTAAATCAGCAGCAACCTGATAATAAACAGGTACCGGAGATTCGCGATTGATATTATAGCTTTTCATAAAGAACTCCATTTCCAATTGAATTTTACGTCTTTGAGTATTAATGTTAATACAAGCTAATACAAGTATAATGCACATATAAAGGAAAGTCAAGCCGTTTTGTAGAACACGGATAGGAAATAGTAGATTTGGTTTGTAAAGTAAAAAAATAGAATTAGGGGGAATTTTATCGAACTATTTATGATAATACTTATTGACAAATGTAGGACTAAATTGTATATATAAATTATAAGAAAATAATGATTTTAAAGAAAATATATTTATAAAAGATAAAAAGAAAGATAATAAAGAAAAGGAGGGATGAAGATGGGGGAATGAAAGATATAGATAGGAGGCCGATGTAAGAAAGGAGGAATATGCGTATGAGCAATAAAAAGGAAAATGGTAAAACAGATGTTAATGTTGATATGAGAAATGGAAAACTTAAATTTGAAGTGTCAATATTTTCGTTAACTACTGCGGCTGGAGCTGCATTTAATATTTTGTTGAAGTATGATTCTTCAGCAATGCCTTATGTGTATGAAACATGGAACAGAGAGGTAAATACTGGATTATTAGGGAGTGGGTGGAGTTTAAATATAGAGGATAATATTTTTGCTGTTGTTGATGGAGCAGATTTACGCTATTTTTTAGCATTTAAGGGGATGTTATTTACATTAATGCAGGATGAAGTAACAACAGATAAGATAACATATAAAACATCACCTATCTCTAATTATATTGTAGAATATGTTACCCAAGGCTACTTTATGCTTTACGATGAATATGGAATAAAATATATTTTTGGAAGAGATGATTCGTTTTCAGTGAATGAAAAAGGAGCATATAATTCATTTACTGGTATGTATGAAAAAAGTTCTGACGAATATTTAAATGTTCGTAAAAAAATCTCACATCCTACAGGGGATAATGATCCGGTATCTCCTGATGTAGATAATACTATTAGTTCAACCAGGGAAAATTCTGTATCATGGGGGGAATGGAATGGTCCATCGGTGAATACTCTTAACCAGTTTTCTAAGACAACATGTTGGAGATTATCTCATATTATGGATGCATTTGGAGGGATGATAGTATTTAGCTATATTCAACATATTTCAAATGTGGCAAAAGGAGAAGAATCAAAGCAGTACTGTATTTGTAGTTACCTATACAGGATAACTGTATACTTAAATCAAATTGAAACAGAAAAAATATTATTTGAATACGAAGAAAAAAAATCTGAAGAATATTGTATTGATTATACATTGTTGGAACGACCAAATGGAATACAATATAAATTCCAAAAGTTATTTCTTTCTCAAATAGTACATTGCAAAAATATGATAGAAGATAAAATCTATTCTTTCAATACAGATTTTATTCAACTTGCGGATAATATTGAATTTTTATCAAAAAGACAGTTGTATAAGATTGAAATAAAAAGAAAATTTGAAGAAAAAGTAATGTTTGAACCAGGATATTCTTTTGAATATTACAATAAAAATGATGGTGTGCAACTTGGAAATGATGGATTTTCAGAAAAAAATAAAGTTTATCAGGCTTCTAATGGTGCGGTATATGGACTGATAAAAAAGATACAGTATCCGACCGGAAGATGTGAAAAATATTCATATAGTGAGAATCGAATGAGTTCAGTTCCACTTGATTTAGAGGAAAATATATATAATCTGAAGAAACAAAAACAAGTAATTAGTCCATATGGAACACATGTTATTTTAAGATTATTTAATGATAATCGTTATACAATTAATGTATATAAATATTCTGTACAGGGATGGTTTGCTAATGAATTATTTTCAGGAGAAACCACGGAAGCTATGTTTGATGCATACGATACGGATATATATGTGGATTTTACAGATAATGATCTGGTAATAACGTCATTGGATTATTTAACAGTAAAAGTATATAGATTATCCAATTCTGTTATTAACAAATGGAAAGAAATTAATTATACAACTTTGTATGAAGGAACAGTTACAGATGTAAATATTGGAAATAATAAGTTACTGATTTCTACAGTGATAAATGGAGATTTTTATTTATATCCATATATATTCGATGGTGCACAATATCATTTGGTTGGTAATGCGATTAATGTAAAAGAAAAATGTGGTATAACTGCAATGGTAGCAGCGACTTGTATGCAGGATAACTGGGGAATTTTTACTCTATACAAAGACAGCTATTCGATAGCTCCTGTAGGATTTGCGGGACGGGCACTTACTTATTATAAAAATATTTTGCGGTGTTTTTTTATTAGAAATGATGGAACAACCAGTCAGGTGCAGGATATAGGATATGTTCCTAATGTTGTTGTTATGACAAATTTTACATCGTCAGTCCCTCCAATAGTTGCAAGTCCGATTGAATTATCAGCACATATAACAATAGGGGGAAACATTTCTAAAATTGGAAAAGTAGAAAAATTGGGTAATGTAATATATCTCCCGTTAAAGGCAAAAAATTTAATTGGATTTTATGCGAGAAATAATCCGACTCAATCGTCATACATGAGAGAACTGGCAGAAATGGACTGGGGAGTTGAAATTCTTTTAAATAAACAGGAAGAAAAATTTAAACTATTGGGAGAATCTTATTTAAGACAAATTCAATATGAAGATGATAAATTTTATACGGAAGATGTAAATAGTATGTACTTATCAACCAGTGCAGCAGCATCAGGAAATGGAATTACATATACCTATGTTTTTAATATGCCAGAAAGAAATATTAAAAATTTTGAAACGCAAGGGACTGTTGAATATATTTATGATGGAGTTAATATAAAAAATAATAAAAATTTTATTGAAAAGAATCATAAATGTATTTTTAGAGATAACTTTTTTGAAACATTTTATACGAAGATATCCGAAGGAACAGCAGGAATTTATCAAAAAACTTACAAGTATTATGATCAGGAAAAAATGGAGTTTAAAAAAATTGAAACGGGAAGTATTGACTCAACTCAAATAATAACTGATCAGCAAGAAGAAAAATGGCTGAAATATTTAGGCTATACGGGGTTGGCATTTTCGATTATGTTATTGCCATTAGGATTTACGTCCATTTTTGGAACGATATTATCAGTGTTATCAATTGCGTTGATGGCGGGCTCTACTATTGTGCAGCAGTTGTTAGAGAACAGTATTAAAATTACAATAGACCCTAATACGGCATTTTACGGAAATCGTTTTATGGTTGATGGAAAAACTGTATGGTTTAGAGAAAATGGTCAAAATCAATTGAGTGCGCTTGGAAAAGGTTTGAATTTTGAAAGCGGTGAAATCCAAGGTGATGTTTTAACAGATATATATTCATATGGCAATATTTATAATTATATTCCTTTTTTTACAAGTGAAAATAAAATTTATTATAGTACAATTAAAAATGGAAAATTAAAAAAACCTGCCTTATTAAGTGGATGGGCAGAGGGCATTACAGGAATGATGCTAAATGATTCCAGAGGAACAGAAATAACATTATTTAAAGGAAACAAAAAATATACATTTAAAAATTGCCTTTTTGAAAAAAGTGAAGAGTTAGAAATTGCAAATGAAAAAGTGTTTGTGGATGCAGCAGTGAATCTTCCAGAGGATAATTTAATATTTTATTTTTCGGGGAAATATTACTATATTCAAAATACAGCATATTCGTGGGAAATAAATAAACAAGAAATAAAAAATGGAATAAAGGGAAGCCAATTTGAACATGTAGATGCTGCATTATTTGCAAAATGGAAAGAAACAAAAGGAATTTATTTATTCAGTGATCAGTTTTTTGAATATGCAGTATTTTCCAATAATAAATTAACAGTGGTGGAAAGGGGCAATTTATCTGAATGGGAATATCCAAATAGTTTTGAAAAAATTGATGCAGCATGCCATCTAAATGGAAGTATGTATATGCTTACCAGAGAGAGTAAATATATGATTGCAAATGCTCAGGATGGAATCATTTTACAGACAGGATATTTAGGAGAATATTTTAAGTGGAATATAAACGTAGAAAACACAGATATGTGGTTTAATTATGATACGTTACTACTCAATGTTAAAGGAACAGATAGTACACAGTTCATTTTAAAGAAATTTTGCGATGATTCTCTTCAGAAGGTACTTAATGATTATGTGATACAAAAGGTTGAAACAATTTTGGAAACAGATGAAAATGTCGTAGATCAGACTTTATATGAGTATGATACTTATATGGCTACGTACATAAGAGATGCAAAATCTGTTATTTATAATGAAGTTAATGCCTATATCGAAGAGGAGGTGTAATGTATGAGAAGAATAATAGAATCTATAAAACTATATAAAGGTAGAGAAGATTTAAAACAGGTAAAAGTAGGAGAAAACTTGGAAGATGCAGATTTGTACGGGCTTTCACTGTTAGGAAAAGTGTCTAATATGGCGAAAACAAAAGACGATAGCTTAATATACTCATTTCCTTATTTTACAAAGCCGGAAGCTAGGCAGTATAAAGATTGTTATTCTTGTGGGGGATATTATTTTTTTAGAGAAGAAAAGGAACTCCATGAATTAGCTGAGTTATCAGATTATTTCAAAGTAGCAGCAGGAATAATTAATTTTGGAGGATATTTGGTTCATCCTCAATATGGAATACGAGGATTAGTTGGATTTGGTGAAAGTTTGTATATGACAAATGCATCGAACAAATATACATATATTGGAAAAAGAACAGAATTTTTATCTGATAAATATACAAGTATATTTTATACAGGCGAATCTTATATCGCAATTGATGATGAGTCAAAGTATCATGTGGCAATAGTGACCTACGATTCAGAGATGAAACCTAATTTTAATATTGATTCAGGAGAAATACCTCTTAGTGATGCAGCTCAATTAATTAATCCGGTTTGTGGAAGTACCATGGTATCATTAGGAAAATATGCAAATTATTATGTTAATAAAAGTGGAAGCTATGCTTATATTAATAATATGAATAATGTTCCTCAATACTCTTTTGGAAAATTTAAGGTAGACTTTGATAAAATTAAAAAAAATTTCATGCAGGATTATGTATATAGTATTGATAATAATGATATATCATTACCATATAAAGTGACTAAGAATCAAGATGGAATTTAAAGTTACTGTGAAAGTATTTATAATGAAAAGAGACAGATAAAAGAAACAAATGAAAGTATTAATGGATGGAACGATAATCTGACATCAATTGTAAAAAACATGACAAAAAGAACCTCGTATGTGTATGCTTGGGAAAAATCAGAAGCCACATATTCAAATATTGCTAAAACGGCAATAGCATTGTTGGACAATGTGGCAGAAAAAATTCTGGATTTTACAGGTAAACAAGTTCAATATAATGAGGTAAGTAGCTCATATACAACAAGAAAAGATATAGATAATACAGACAGGCTGATTTATTTAAGTTCTAGTTGTCAGGATGGTATAACTGAAACTAGTCATGTTAAAGTTAACGAAGTTTTGTCATATGATCAGATGGGACATACTAGATTAACTGGTGGAGTTGTCTATGGTGGAGTAACAGGAGCTGGATTTCGATTATATAGTCAGGCACAGTATTCATCAAAAGAACCAGATATGTTATTAGCAACATTTGATGGGGTTTGCTATAGTGATGAAAATGAAAAGTGTATGTCTGCTTATACAGGATTTGAACCATATGAAAATGTGGAGTATATTTCTGGAAAAATAGTGACAGATGGTTATATTTTAGAAAATGCAGTTTTAGCGGGAAATTCATTGTGGGGAAGCAGAACTGCATATTTTCCTCAGGGAGGTGTTATAAAGCTAAGTGACAATGTGTATGTTAATTCTCTTCTTAATCTGAAATATGTAGTTTGTTGTGTAACTAGAAAAGATGGATATGGAAATGATTGGAAGATTGAAACTACCTATATAAATGCTGGAAACTTGCCGCAGACGAGAATTATTAAAAATATTCCGGCTGGAACATATGTTGAGATGATTTTATTTAAGGCTTCTGATTGTGAAAGTAAAATATATTTATATAATTCAGATACATATGATTTGAAAGGATATATAGATAATAATTTTGTGCCTACAATTCAGATGTTAGATTTGATAACAAAAAAAGTAGAATTTTCCTTTCAATATTTGTTGGAAGAAAATGAAGGTAATAAAATTATTACGGATAAATTAATTGTAAATCCGATGTGTATTTTAGGATATGCAATGTTAGGTGGATATTCAAAATTATATTTAGAAAATTTAAAAAAGGAAAAGCATAATACGATTCTGGATATTCGCTGTAGGGAAAATGCTCAAATAGTTTTACCAGGAAATATATACACACTAAATAGCACATCAGTGCTGGTAATGGGACGCAGGAAGGAATACAGTTGAATTTGGAGGTCTTGAAGATTTTGTATTTGAATGGACTACAGATGGAATAACTATTTACAAAAATAAAGCCATATATACCGTAATAGAAGCAGAATTTAGAATTGATAGCAGTGCAAATTGGATTATAGGATCAAAGGGTGAAATTTTATTTATTATTTTAAATGGAAAATTAATATATTCTACTGTCGTTAGTAATAATCCATTTTTTTCGGTTTTGGTGTTGGATCAGAAGCTAAGTGTAAATATGCCAGACAAAGTAATATGTATGCAGAATTTTGATTTGGCAGTAAATTATTATGACTACTTAGGAAGATTAGTTCAAACACAGACTATAAAAATCATGAATGATAGTTTAACTCGAATAATCAGCAATATGTACTTTTATAATAGCTCCAGTCAAGTAGTTGCATATACTTTAAAGGGTGCCTATCCTATTGATAACGTGACAAAAATAACCAGTGATGATAGACCATTATTTTTCAGAGAAAATTGTGCGTTTATTAATTGGAATACAAAAACGGAAACAGATCCAAGAGGTATACTGACAGGAGAACTGGCAGATTATTATAGAACGGGATCTGGTAGAGACTTTTTGATGACATCTGATGATTATAAGTATCCATATATATATGAGCAGTATGAAAAAAATGGTACAGGAAGATTTTTAGAAGAAATGAGTCCAGGAGTATCTGGCAACGGGAATCTGGAGAAACAATCTTATCAAAGTAAGGACATGTTTGATACAATTTTTAAATTAGTAACTTGCTTAGACGCTAATTATGATACAAACTATAATTTTGTAAATATACAAGAACAAAATGTGGGACTGCTGGACACAAATGTTTATGATGTAAATAATGATGTATTGTTAAAATTACATAGAACATCCAATGTAATTGATGATGGAATTTCATATAAAGTAAAAAATGGTATTACTTCAGACGAAACAATCACTGGAAGCATATTGGGATTAGGAAAAACATTTTATCGAAGTAATCTGCAAAATAAGTTAATGAAACAATTAAAAACTGCATTTAACAGAATACAAGTGCAATGGAGTGTAGATAGTGGATATAAAGTTTTAATAACGGATATTGCGGGAAATGGAAGATTAGTGTTTAATGGAGGAGATATTAACAAAGACCTTTGCTCGTATTTTAAATATGATAAGCGAAGTAGAATTGCTGAAATGGGTACAGTTGGATTTTCAAATGTGACTTTGCAGGAGTTGTTGGATTTTACAATGGACCCGGACTATCCCTATGTAGGAGCAATAAAGACGCGGAATTGTAAAGTTGTTTCTCAATATGAATATGATTTAGAAAATCATGGATATTCTTTGGGAAGATTATGTAAGTATGTTATGAGCGATTCAAATTATGTTCATGAATATAGTTATGATCAAATGGGACGAATCTGCAAACAAACCGCATTGCTTAACAGCAATAAAACGGAACAAAGCATAAAAAAAGATTACCTGTCTAATATTGTTCAAATAGAGTACCAGAGAAATCAGGATATAAGTTTGGTATTTAATTATAAATATAATGATAATAATGTGAAAGAAATACAGTATATGAAAGGTGCACTTTCGCATATTGTGTTTACTGGCACAGAATATGATATATTTAATAGATTGTTGAAGTACACAGATTGTAATGGAACAATTAATGAAATTAAATATGATTTCCTTGGCCGCCAAATAATGATGAAATTGACTGATAAAAATCAACGCATATATTCTGTAGAAAAATTATATACAGAAAATAATAGAAAATATGAACGTTTAGAACAGGTGAAATATGAACCGGGAGGGTATGTAAGAAAATATATATATGATGAATATTTAAGATTAAAAGATGTTACAGATAAAGAAAACAACTTAAAATATGATTTAAATGGAAACTTGTTAGAATATGATATTGGAGGCAGTAAAAAAATACTTCAGTATATGGCTGGGACGGATAAACTTATAAGTGCAGACATAAACACATTTGTCTATAATGATTCTGGATGCATAACAGAGAAAAATGGATCGACTGAAGAGTTAAAAATACAATATGATACACTATTTCCAGCAAAGATAACTTCAATTGGAAAGTTATCATCATCAGGAGTTATAGAATCGCTTTACAGCTTTCATTATGATATATTTGCAAATGTAGTAAATATGATTTACTCTTTGCCGGAGGCGCAAACTGCGATTTCATATCACTATTTATATTCGGAAGATGGACGGCTAGAACAAATTGAAGCCGTGACAGCACAAGAGCGAGATTATGAGTGCTACGTATATGTAGGAAACAGACCTATAGCAATGCTGGGAACAGGAGAAAAATGGTATGGATTAGTTTATGACGATGCCGAAACGTTATATATGGAAACAAAAGAAAATGAAATAATCCAAACAAAGTACAATGCTTGGGGAGTGCCTGAAGAGTATAATGAAGCAACGAAGTGCCTTTATAAAAAAATGAATTATATTCCGGATTTAAAATTATATTCTAACAATGGAGCATTATATGATCCGACTTATGGCATTACTTATGTGCCAATTGTAGAAAATGAAGCCTGCACACCTTATCGAATTATAAATAACGTACCGTTTATTTAAAAAAGCGAAAGGAGGGGGAAAATATGCCATATCCAAATATTCAAGTTTTAACCACTATGGGATATAATAATTTTGATAAGTTTCGATTAGATGTATTTCGTTTAAACAGATATTATTTCCATGGATTAAAAGCGAGAAGTACACCAGGACAAGCCCCATTATCATATGATGTATTCAGGGCACATTATATGGGAAATATAGCAAATGCATGGGGGATGTTAGTTAATACGATGGATAATCCTCTGGGAACAGTACTTCTTGGAAGAGTTGCTATGCAATTTCCAATGCAAGATCCACAGCAGATTGCAAGTCTGGATGAAATGGTAGGGGTACGTTTGCGTGATTCTACAGTAGAGGTACCACTTTTGGATGAAGCCATGCATAAGAATTTTGGGATTGCAACAGAATATTCAAGTGGAAGTATTTCATGGTCTAACAATTGGACTCTTTTAATGAATGATGCATTGATATTAGGTGGGATTCAAAAGAATTTGCCGTTTTATTTAGTCTCGAAACGTATTCCGGAAAATATATGGGATGCACGCGGCAATCGGTTAACAGTAACGGGAAGAGAGCTTGTTGCATTGCTTACATCTGGATATAAAATACAACGTATGGCAGATGGAAGTGAATATTTATATAATGATTCCGAGCAGCCACGAGGATTAACATTGCCGGAATATAATAGAGCAGTAGATTATTTTTCATTTGTTCCACGTAGATGGGGATACTTAACTGAGCCAAATTTAACATCAATAGAATTTGACTTTTTAAGAAACATGATAGTTGGGGTGGAACTTTAAGGCACTTCCAATTCCTATATTACTTATGAAGAAGTATAAGAAACATGTCAGGAGAAAACATTCTCCTGACATACTAAATTATATTACAAAACAAATTGTAACATGGTAAAAATGCTATAAAAAGTTGCTATTTGCCTGTATACATGATAATATCTATAATTATAATACCTTTATAAATAAGACCTTTGTTTGTATATTTTATGCGTTTTCCTTAAAACAATCAAAGGAGAAAAACTATGGATTTAAAGGTTTATCGAGAATATACAAAAGTTACCCGCAGATTTAAAGAGGCAGAGCTAGTTCTGAAGAATGCTAAAATTATAAATGTGTTTACCAATGAAATCATCACCGGAGATATTGCTATTGAGGATGGGATGATTGTTGGAATAGGAAATTATGAAGGTAAACAGGAACATGACATGACAGGAAAATATGTCTGCCCTGGATTTATTGACAGTCATCTTCATCTGGAATCGACTTTAGTTACTCCGAAAGAACTGGTTACAGTTGCTTCACGTCATGGAACGACAACATTTATTGTTGATCCTCATGAATCTGCAAATGTATCAGGATTGGCCGGTATCAATTATATTCTGGATCAGACGGAGGATGCAAGCGCAAATGTTTTTGTGATGATGCCTTCGTGTGTTCCAGCAACTTCAATCGATGATAATGGATGTACGCTTACAGCAGAAGACATGACTCAATATCTTGATAATGAGAGAATATTGGGATTAGGTGAAGTAATGGATTACATTTCGGTTGTAAATGCTGATCCGGGTATGCACCGGAAGCTGGATTTATTTAAAAACAAAGTTCGTGATGGACATGCACCATTTTTAGCGGAAGAAGATTTGCAGGCATATGTAATGGCCGGAATATCTACAGATCATGAGTGCTCGGATTTTCAGTATGCAATGAGAGAACGAAGGAATGGCATGACTGTACTGATTCGAGAGGGAAGTGCAGCTAAGAATTTAGAAGCAATTGTGAAAGGTATAGTAGAAAATAATATACCGGTAGAGGGATTTTGTTTTTGCACGGATGATAAACATATTGAAGATATTGAACGGGAAGGTCATATTGATCATAATGTTCGTAAAGCAATAGAGCTTGGGATGAATCCTGTTTCTGCTATAAAAATGGCAACAATATATCCGGCAATCTGTTATGGATTTCATAATCTGGGAGCAGTTGCGCCGGGGTATCAGGCGGATTTGGTGGTATTAAACGATTTAAATAAAATATCTATAGAAAATGTATATTATAAAGGCGAAGTAATAGAGCAAGAGGAAGAAATTGAAATAAAAAAATGTCCGGATGAGCTGAAAAATACAGTCCATGTCGGAAAATTTTCGAAAAATGACTTACAGTTAGAATCACCAACGGGGTATTTTCCTGTAATAGAAATGCAGGAGGGGCAGATTACCACGAAAAAACAGATAAAAAAATTCTCAGGGGGCAAGTGTTTATTTTTATCAAATGCACAATATCAGAAGATTGCAGTGATTGAGAGACATAAATCTACAGGTAAGACCGGTGTGGGAATTGTCAGTGGCTTTGGAATACAAAAAGGAGCAATAGCTTCCAGCGTTTCTCATGATTCTCATAATATTATCGTCATAGGGGATAACGATGAAGATATGGTATTGGCAGTACAGGAACTGATACGTACACAGGGAGGTTATACGATAGTGGCAGATCACAAAATATTTGATACTTTAGAGCTTCCTGTTATGGGACTTATGAGCGATGCCGGTTATCAATATAATAATCATAAATTAAAAAATATGATTAATAAGGCACATGAAATGGGAGTTGGAAGAGGAATAGACCCATTTATTACGTTGTCTTTTATGGCACTTCCGGTTATACCAGAAGTACGTATTACACCAAGAGGCGTTTATGATGTTTTAGGTGGCGAATTTTGTTCATACTAATTTTTGAATGTGAAGAGGGGAAGGTACTGGATGAAACCTACAGTTAGAAATATTGCTGAAAGAGCCAATGTTTCCATTGCCAGTGTATCGCTGGTATTGAATAATAAACCTTCAAGAATAACAGAAGCAACAAGACAGAAGATTATCGAGGCAGCGAAAGAGTTAGGTTATAATTTTGAAGAAAAGAAAAAAAATGAAGAATTGTCAATTGAAAATGTCTGCAATAATTTTGAAAAAAAATCAATTATTGGTGTAATACGTCCACGATATTATAATGAATTTCTGGATGCATGCCAGAAGGGAATTGATGAATACTGCCAGATTTATGGTTATCGTACTGTCACATGTACGGTGAATGACACTACAGAGCAAACTTTAGATCGCATCAGATTTTTGACAGATATCAAAGTATCGGGCTTGATTGTCGTTCCGTCAATGGACATGAATATTGAAGATAATAATGAAAAACTAGGCTGGGCTTTAAAAAATTCAGGAATACCTTTTTTATTATTAGACCAAGCTGTTGACAGAGTTTATTGTGATTTTATTACAGCAGATAATAAAAGCGGTGGTTATATGGCAACAGAGTATTTGATTCATAGTGGACATGATAAAATAGGCATGATTGTTGGTGCAAGAGAAGTATACACTTGCAGAAAGCGAATCGAAGGATATAAAGAGGCTTTGGCATTTCATAACATTTCTATTAAGGAAGAATATATTTTCTATGGGCAATATAAAAGACAGACGGGATATGAAGGAATGAAATATCTGAATAGTTTGGGGGTTCATGCGGTTTTTGCGTATGATGATGAAATAGCTTTAGGCGTTTATCAGTATGCACAAGAGCAGGGACTGACGATTGGAGAAGATATATCTATTGTAGGATTTAATGATTTATATGTAACAACAGTGCTTAGTCCTCCATTGACTACTATAGAACAACCTGGCGAATTAATGGGAAAGAAAGCCTGTGAAACGATTATTAATCGTATTACAGGCAAAGATAAAAATCCGATTAGAAATACATATTTTGCACCGGCTTTAATTGAAAGAAAATCCGTGAAAATATATAATAATGAATAAATATTCTGAAAACAATAAAATGCAATTAAAAATTACTCTATTGGAAACAGTGGAGTAATTTTTTTTTACGAATCTGATTTCGGAATTTTATGGATAATGTCCAAATAACAAGAAAAATAAACTGTTAACCAAAAGTTAATCAATATAAATATGTAAAAAACAATTATATTAACAGAGAAATATACAAGTATACTAAATTAAATGAAAAATATAATGAAAAAATGAACAAAATAAATAAAAAATGATTAATAAATTTGGTTGACAAAATGGTAAAAATGGTTATAATTAGGTTAACAAAGGAAAATGTGTGAAATATCAAGCAAAACAGTTAACTATTATTTTATCAACCAAAGGAGGAAATAAAAATGAAGAGAAAGGCTTTGGCTGTATTTATGACAACTGCAGTGGTTATAAGCTCAATGGCAGGATGTGGTGTTTCAACGGGAAGTAGTAATTCAAAAGAAGAAGAGACTACAGGGTCTGCCGCTGATGATACTTCGAATACAGCAGATAGTGAGAATCAGGAATCAGAAGACACGACAACTGATGATGGAGAGGATGTAACGAAGGCATCTGATGATTCCATGAAAGACAGAGAAGAAATTAATCTGTGGTTCTGGGGAGCTGAGCCATATGCTCAGGATGCAATGAAAAAATATCTTGTTGATGAGTATAATGCTTCACAAGATAAATATCAGTTAGTTGTGGAATTTAGACCATCTGTTGATTCTGATATGACGACGGCTCTGGCGGCTAATCAGGGACCGGATATTGTTTATGGATCGGGTCCAGCGTTTGTAATGCCATTAGTCGAAGCTGGAAAACTTGAAGAAATGGATACATATGCAGAAGAATATGGTTGGAAAGACAGAATTTTAGAGCCATATTATGAGTCTGGTACAGTGGACGGAAAACTTTATAGTTTGACAAATGGAATTAGTACAATGGGGGTTTTCTATAACAAAAAAGTGCTGGAAGATAATGGATGGGAAGTGCCTGAAACAATAGAAGACATGGAAACAATCATGGATGAGGCAATGGAAAAAGGCTTATATGCATCTGTAACAGGCAATAAAGGCTGGCAGCCGGTAAATGAAAATTATGCTTCTCTTTTCCTGACACATATAGCAACTCCAGATACAGTTTATAAATGTCTGACTGGTGAAGAAAGTTGGGACAATGATGATGTAAAAGCTGCAATTGAGAAATCAAAAGAGTGGTGGGATAAAGGATACCTTGCAGGAGATGATTATGTAAATCTTAATTTCAGTGAATCTCTACAGTTGTTAGCAGATGAAAAATCACCATTCTTTATTGGACCATCTATTGCATTCCAGTGGGCGGCTTCTTATTTCACAGATGATAAGACTGAGAATATTGCATTTATACCATTCCCATCTACTGAAGAAGTTCCGGATGAGACATATACTCTTGGAGCTGCATGTACATTATCAATTAATGCGAATGTAAGTCAGGAACATAAAGACGAAGCTGCAAAAATTATTGATATTATGATGTCACCAGAATTTACGCAGGAAATGACGACTGCATGGCCTGGATACTGGGGAACTCCTCTTAAAGATTTATCTACAGTTGACACTTCTGGAATGGGATATTTATCAAAATCATTTATGGAAGTTGTACAGAAAGTATCAGAAGCAGTAGGAAAAGGCAATTTTGGTTTCTATGACAATGTATTCTTCCCGGCAGATACACAGCAGAGAATTGTAAATATTGATGAAGTATGGTTTGGAACATCCAGTGTGGATGACTATGTGAAATCTTTGGATACTGCTTTCCAGGAAGAATTTAAGAAGGGGCTGGTTCCTCCAATTCCGAAACCGGCAGGAATAGAATAAATTCTGAAATTTTTGATCTGTGTACGAAAAAAATATTGGCAGAAAAGGGGCAGATGGTTAAGGAAAAATCCTATATGCCATCTGCCCTTTTATAAATGTGTGAAGGCGGGATATCCTATGAATAAACGAAGTAAGATAAACTGGAATTATCTATTGATAGCTCCAGCTCTGATTATAAGTGTTTGCGTTATTTTGGTTCCGGGAATTATGACGGTGGTTTATTCTTTTACAGACTGGAATGGACTATCACCGGATATTAATTTTATAGGACTTCAAAATTATCAGGAATTATTTCATGATAATGTGTTTTTTATAGCTATTAAAAATAACTTTATCTGGGCAATTATGTTTCTTACCATTCCGGTAGTTATTGGAATGTTATCAGCAATGTTACTTCTGAGCAGGAAGAAAACCAGAAGTATTTATCAGGTAGCATTTCTTATTCCATATGTTCTGGCTCCATCGGTTAATGCAATGCTTTGGCTGAATATTATGTTCAGTCCGGTGGTTGGCGTAGTAGCTTTCCTGCGAAATACTTTTGGATGGGATATCAGCTCACCTCTGGCAAGTATGAAGAGTGCAATTTATGCATGTGCAGGGGTTGATATCTGGCATTATTGGAGTTATCTGACTGTTATTTATCTGGCGGCATTGAGACAGGTGCCGACAGATCAGGTGGAAGCTGCAAAAGTAGAAGGATGTAATGGATGGCAGTTATTTAGATATGTATATCTTCCTAACATTATGCCTACTGTCAAATTAATGTTTATGATGATTACAATAGGTTCGTTTCTGTCATTTGATTATGTTAAGCTTCTCACCGGAGGCGGTCCTGCTCATTCTACAGAGGTATTAGGAACATATGCATATTCCTTTGCATTTAGTTCTATGAAAGTTGGAAAAGCAGCTTCTGTTGGAATGTTTATCAGTATTTTTGGGTTGATAGCATCTATGATTTATGCACGTATGACTAAGAAAGAATCAATAGAATAGGGGGACTGTTAAATTATGGGAGCTGCATCAATGAAAAAGAAAATAACAGTGAATGTAATTATACATATGGTTCTTATTATCTTAGCTGTTATTTGTTTATTTCCTATATTTTTGGTACTTATCAATAGTTTTAAAGAAAACGCTGAAATTGTAAGAAATCCGTTAAGTTTACCGGATATTATTCATCTTGAAAATTATATTCAGGCATGGACTACGGGTAAGTTTGCAAAAGGATTTTTAAACAGTGTAAAACTTACGGGATGTACAGTTATTATTGTACTTATTTGCGCAACACTTGCAGGCTATGTTCTTGCAGGAAAAAGAATTAAAGGCAGTGGTGCGGTGCTAATGTATTTTATGGTTGCAATGACGGTTCCGATTCAGTTGTTCTTATTTCCACTTTACTATGCTTACGCAAAGATGAATTTGATTGGAAACATTCCGGCAACAAGTGTTATTTTATCAGCAACATATATGCCACTGGCAATCTTTCTTATGAGAACATTCTTTCTTAATGTTCCGAGAGAACTGGAAGAGGCAGCAAGAATTGATGGCGCAAATACACGACAGGTAATCTGGTCCGTGATGCGGCCGGTTGTTTCTCCAGGGCTTATTACAGTTGCAGTACTGATTGGCTTGCAGTCCTGGAATGAATATTTAATTACATCAACATTTCTCCAGGGAGAGAAGCATTTTACAGCAACACTTGGTTTTCTTTCAATGAACGGAAGCTATGGCTCAAATATGTCAATTTTAATGGCTTCAGCTATGATTCTCATAGGACCGATTATTGTATTTTTCTTATTGACTCAGAAACACTTTGTCGATGGGATGGTAAGTGGTGCTGTTAAGGGTTAAAAGATTTATGGGATAAATATATAAGGTATGAGGAGCGGAAATATGGCATTAGAAAACTACAAAAATGATATATATGCAGGTGTACTTGGGAAAATTATAGGAGTCTACCTGGGACGTCCGGTAGAAGGATGGACTTTTGAGAATATTAAAAATACCTTTGGGAAAGTATCATATTATAAAAATCATAAAACAGGAGCTCCGTTGATTGTTCCAGATGATGATATATCAGGAACATTCGCTTTTTTCAGAGCTTTAGAAGATTCTGGATATAAAGAAAACATTTCTGCTGAAGAGATTGGAGATGCATGGCTTAATTACATTGTTGAAAATGAAACGATTCTCTGGTGGGGAGGTTTGTGCAGAAGTACAGAACATACTGCATATTTGAGATTAAAAAATGGAATTAAAGCACCAATGAGTGGTTCCATAGCTTTAAATGGGCAGAGTATGGCAGAGCAGATAGGGGCGGAAATATTTATTGATACCTGGGCAATGGTAAATCCGGGAAACCCTGAGCGTGCCTGCGAAATGGCCAGAAAAGCAGCAAGTGTGAGTCATGATGGAGTAGCTGTTGATGCGGCTGTTTATCTTGCAGCTATGGAGGCAATGGCTTTTGAAGAAAAAGATATCGATAAACTCTTGGATAAAGGACTTGCATATATTGATAATGAAGAATTTAAGAGTTTAATAGATGAGTTAAGAGAGAAATGTGCAAAAGCTTCTGACTGGTATGAGGTTCGACAGTGGATTGCGGATGAGCATGGATATGATAAATATCCGGGAAATTGTCCAATGATTACGAATCATCTGACTCTTCTCATGGCATTTATCATGGGTGGAGATGATTTTCAGAAGGCATGCATGATTGCATGCTCAGCCGGATGGGATACAGACTGTAACAGTGGAAATGTCGGATGCCTGAATGGAATTAGACTGGGGCTGGATGGATTTACAAAAGGAGCAGATTTAAGAAGACCGGTAGCAGACAGGCTTTATGTAGTAACAAGTGATGGTGGTTCCTGTATTTCAGATGCAGTTATAGAGACACGAAAAATTTTAAAGGCAGCAGCCAAATTAAATGGGGAAGAAATTAAATTGCCAGAGGAAAGACTGGCGTTTGAATATCCGGGTTCCGTACAGGGAATTGTACCATATGATAAAGATTGCGAAGAACAGGTATTGACGAAAATTGAAAATTCATATGAAACTACAGGAGAATATGGATGTAGGATTTGTTATGAAGGACTGGCGAGTGGGGTACATGCATCTGTTGCAATAGATACATTTATTGACTTAAAACCTAAAGGAAAAGAAGGAACCAGTTATTTTGATGTTCTTTGTTCACCGACGCTTTATAGTGGACAGGATATTTGCCTGGTTGTCGATGCATTAAATGATAAGAATCCAAAACTTGAATTGTTTTTCGAGTATTTTGATGAAAATGATTTTCTGGAAAATATTTACTGTGGCAAACATGGATTAAATAAGGGACGCAATATCTTACATTTGAATGTACCGGATACTCAGGGACATCCCATTTTCAGAGTGGGAATTTGCTTAACAAGTGAAGAAAGACTGGATGGAAGTATTATAGTGAAATCCATCGACTGGGCAAATACACCGGAAAAATATAAGATGGGAAGATCTATGGACATGACGCCAACATTGACACCATGGACGACTACAACGTCATGGTTGAAAACATTTGTTTCGTCAGCAGATCACTTTAATCCGGACTATACGGTTACTTTTTCGATTTGTAATGCAGTAGAAAATGGAGTGGTAACAACAGGAACTTCTGATTGGAAAGATTATGCTGTCAAAAGTACAATTACTTTTTCTCAACAGGAATCGGCAGGTCTGGTTGCCAGAGCAAAAGGGCACAGAAGATATTATGGGGCAGTTCTTACGGAAGACTGTGCAGTGATTTATAAACAACAGAATGAGAAAAGAATTGAGATTGCAAGAGCACCGTTCGATTATTTGATTGATCATACTTATGAGCTTGAATTTGCTGTAAAAGCAGATAACCTGATTATGAAAATTGATGGAAACATTGTTGTAAAGGGGAAAGATTCAGAATATGACAATGGACAGGCAGGATTTGTAGTAGATACTGGGGCTATACTTGGAGATGGTTTTGAAATTTGCAGATTATAGTGGATGACTCGGAGGAATGACAGAATGGTAGGGCGGTTTAAAAATAAGATTTATGCAGGCGTACTGGGAAAACTTATAGGTGTTTATTTGGGACGTCCGGTTGAAGGCTGGAGTTATCAAAAAATAAGAGATACTTTTGATGAAGTAAAATATTATGTTCATGACAGGGTAGGAGTTCCTCTTATTGTTGCGGATGATGACATATCGGGAACGTTTGGTTTTTTCAGAGCATTAGAAGACTATGGATATGACAAAAATATTCCGGCAAAAGCATTTGGGGATACCTGGTTGAACTATATTATTGAAAATAGGACAATTCTCTGGTGGGGTGGATTGGGACGATCTACAGAGCATACTGCTTTTTTAAATTTAAAAAATGGTATAGAAGCACCAATGAGTGGTTCTATGAAAATAAATGGAAAAACCTTATCTGAACAGATTGGAGCACAGATATTTATTGATGCCATTGCTATGTCCTGTCCGGATAATCCAGATTTAGCAGTTGAACTGGTTAGAAAAGCTGCAAGTGTCAGTCACGATGGAATTGCAGTTCAGGCAGCCTGCCACTTGGCTGCGCTGGAGGCGATGGCATTTACAGAAAAAGATGTGAATGTATTGCTGGACAGAGCGGGAAAATATGTAACAGATCCGCTTTTGAAAAGTATTGTTTCCGATGTCAGAGATATTTGCAGTAAAGAAACGGATTGGAGGAAAGTAAGAGAATATCTTGATCCGAAATATGGATATGGAGTTTGGCCAGGTTGCTGTCATATGGTTCCTAATCATGCAATGGTAATAGCAGCTATCTTGCTTGGTGGAGATGATTTTCAAAAATCAATCAATATTGCAGCATCAGCGGCATGGGATACTGACTGTAATGCGGGAAATGTTGGGGCATTTAATGGAATTCGTCTTGGAATAGATGGAATCAATGCCGGGGCTGATTTTCGTACGCCGGTTGCGGATATGATGTATGTTGTTACTTCAGATGGCGGTTCTGTTGTTTCTGATGCAGTTATTGAATCGAAGAAAATTCTAAATGCAGCAGCCCATTTAACTGGAGAAAGTGTTGAAATATCCAAAGAAAGATATACATTTGAATTTCCAGGTTCATTACAGGGATTTTTGCCATGTGAATTTGATCATGGATGTAAGAGTAAGGTAGATGTACATAATAAAAATGAAAGCAGTAATGAAAATGCACTGGTTATTTCATGTGAATGTGTAGCTGATGGGGTAACAGCAAATGTGTCTACACAGACTTTTATAGATTTTTCAAAGGTTGCATTGAATTTTTCTACGGTAGCTTCTCCTACACTTTATTCTTCGCAGATAGTAAAAACGAAAGCCAGTGTAGATACGGAACAGGAGGTATTTTTAACTCCATATATTTTATATTATGATATTGATAACCAAAGTCAGGTAATATATGGAGAACCTCAAAAGCTGGAAAAACAAATCAAAGAATTTAACTGGAAAGTGCCAGACACAAAAGGAATGCCCATATATAAATTGGGATATCAGATTTCATCAGTGAAAAGATTTGCGGGTAATGTAATGATTCACAGTGTTAATTGGGATGGTGCACCTTCTGAATTTGCTCAGAGAGGAATGCTGATGAATTCTATTTGGAATACAAATCCGCTCTGGTTGGCTGGGTTTGCAAGTTCGGCAGCACAATTTGCAGCAGATTTTAATCAGACATATTGCGTATCACATCAGGAAGATGATGGACTGGTAACCATTGGAAGCAGGGAATGGAAAGATTATAAAGTAGAATCTATAGTCTATTTCAGCTTACATAAATCTGGAGGATTAGTTGTAAGGAGTACAGGGCATAAACGATATTATGGAGCTATTCTTACGAATTATAATACGGCACAGATATTTATGCAGAAAGATGGAAACAGAAAAATTCTTACAGAGACAGAGTTTATATATGTAGAAGATAAGCCGTATAAATTACAGTTTGCTGCATATGGAAACCAATTAAGTTTTTGGGTCAATGAAGAAAAAATTTTGTGCACAAGTGATGCTGCTTATACATGCGGAGGTGCAGGATTTACAATCTCAAAAGGAACTATGACTTGCGATAGCTTTATTGTGTTAGGAGAATGATATGAAATATATAATTGCTTCAACAGCAGTAACAGATGAGATTCATTTTGTTGATGGAAAAAGGACGGAGATAGTAGCAGGAGGTGCAGGAGTTTATGCACTATGCGGTGTTAAACTCTGGAGTGATGATGTAATGCTGGTGACGGGGGTGGGAACAGATTTTTCAGGCATTTATGGAGAATGGTATAAAAACAATAATATATCCATGGATGGTCTTATTGAAAAAGATGATAAAACACCGCATACAGTTATTCAGTATTTTGAAGATGGAGAAAGAGAAGAAACGCCACGTTATGGTGCTGAGCATTATAAAAAAATAGAAACAGTTCCTGAAGATTTAAAACCTTATTTTGCAAGTGCCAAAGGAATTTATATTTTTAAAAACAGTGATCCGTTTTTTTGGAGAAAAATAATAAAGTATAAAGAAGATTCTGATTCAAAAGTGATGTGGGAAATAGGATGTGATGCAACTTATCCGGAAAATTATGAGAATATTAAAAAGATAGCCAAACACATAGATATTTTTTCGATTAACTTAACAGAGTCCAAACATATGATGGGAACAGAAGATATTGAAGAGATTATAAAAGAATACCAAAGTTTTCAGATTCCACTGGTGTTTTTAAGAAGGGGGGCAGATGGGGCAATCATGATTACTCCGGATGAAGCGATTATAGTTCCTTCACAGAAAAATATAAAAGTTGTAGATCCTACTGGTGGTGGTAATAGTTCATCTGGAGCTGTATTGTATGGTTTTTGTGAAGGGTATTCACCTCTGATTTGTGGAAAAATGGGAAGTATTTCAGCAGCAATGTGTATATCCCAATATGGTGTTCCTGATCGGATTACTTCCGAAATGAGACTGGAGGCCATGCGTAATGTTGAGCGATAGAATCAGAGAAAAAGAATCTGTAAAAAAAATACATGAAAAATACAGATATTATCATAATGTACCAGAAAAGGGACTTGTGATTAATAACAAACCTGCAATGACTCAGATCAATCCAGATAAAGTAGGTGATTACGTATTGCTTACCGTACGTGATCCGCTATGTGCATATAGTGAAAATCCTGCCAGAAAGATAGCACGACGCTTGGAAGATGCAGAAATGATTGGAAATTCAGGCATGTTTACAAGTTACAGTGGAAGATATAAAGGCGCTAAGATTACAGTAGTCAGTGGCGGAAGCGGATCTCCGGAAATGGAATTGATCCTTTATGATTTTATGGAATATACAAATGCAGGTACATTTATACGAGTGGGAGGGTCGGGTGGTATTGGAGATGGTGTTCATCCTGGAGATGTAGTGATTTCCAGTGGTGTTGTCAGAGAAGAAGGAATGACAAAAGCGTATATACCATCAGCGTATCCTGCGGTGAGCCATTACGAAGTGGTTGTGGCCATGGTAAAGGCTGCTGAAAAACTAAAGGCTCCCTATCATGTAGGTGTGACAATGTCTGTTGACAGTGATTTTGTAGGAGGCGGACGACCTGGAGTCGGAGGATATATGCAACCTTGGAATATTGAGATAGCAGAAATATATAATCGGGCTGGTGTTTTGAATGGAGACAGAGAATCAGCAGCAATAGTGACATTGTCAGCTTTGTTTGGAAGAAGAGGGGGATCGATTTGTTCTGTGGCCGATAACCTATGCACAGGAGAAAAATTTGAAGCTGGTGCTGGACATGATTTTGCAGTAGATATTGCTTTGGAGACTTGTGCAATATTGAATAAAATGGATCAGACAAAAAAGAAACTTGGAAAAGAATATTGGTTTCCTGAAAAGAGAGACTGAAAAATAAAAAAGAAATGGAGAAAATAAGAATGAGTAAATTTGATAATGCAATGAGCCGTCAGGTGGAGAGTCTTCCGGAACTGATTGAACAGCAATATGAGGATCTGGAACCAAAAACAAGAACCGTACTTTCTTTTCAGGAAATCTTTAATGTTCAGAGAATTGTTCTGACGGGATGTGGAGATTCCTATGCAGCGGCTATGGCAACCAAACATGCTTTTGAAATGCTGACATCAATTCCAACAGAAGTTGTTCCGGCTATTGAATTAAGCCGCTTTTATTGTGAAAAGCATATGGGAATTGACTGTCGCAATCCACTGGTGATTTCTGTGAGCAATTCCGGAACAGGTGCCAGAGTATCAGAAGCAGTTCAGAGAGCTAAAAAACATGGATGTTACATTCTTGGAGTAACTGGTAATTTAGAGTCTCCTCTTGCTCAGTATGCGGATAAGGTTCTCAAGTTAGATATTCCGAAGTTTGAAAGTGCTCCGGGAACAAGAAGTTACATGGTCAGTGTAATGGCACTGTTACTTCTGGCAATTCGTTTCGGAGAAGTCAGAGGAAAATATACAATGGATCAGGCTATGGATTGTCGTAAAGATATTAAGAATCAGGGTAGCCTTTTAAAAGAACTTTTACCTGCAATGGAAGAACAGTGCAAGAAGCTGGCAGAGGATTGGAAAGATTTCCCTTGTTATGATTTTATTGGAGCTGGCTTTGATTATGCGACAGCATGGTTTGGACAGGCAAAGATGCTCGAAGCAACTGGCAAATTTGCAATGCATATTAATTCTGAAGAATGGTTCCACTTAAACTTCTTTGCAAGAGATGCAAAACATATGGGAACGGTTGTTGTAGCAAATACAACAAATCCGGCAATGAGCAGGAATAAAGAACTGTTGAAATATGCAAATGAGCTTCACAGACCGCTGGCAGTGATCACAGATGGTTCTGCAGAAGATTTCAATAACGAGCCGGCAACTTACATTAAAGTTCCGGTATCTAAATATCCAATTTCAATGCCATTAACACATTTTGCTCCGGTATGCCTGATCGCAAGCTATATTTCAGAACTGATTGGAGAAAAGTATGGCAGAGGATGCGAGGGAGACTGGGCATTCTGTGATGGCGGATATTGCGTAAAAAACAGTGAGATTATCGTAAAATAAAAGTAACGGATGGAGGAAAAAAATGGCAGTATTAAAGAATATTAAATTATCAACAACTTATAATGAAGTACATGATATTACACAGGATGTAAAAAAGGTAGTAGAAGAAAGCGGTATTCAGGAAGGAATCTGTATTGTTCATAATATGCATTCAACAGCAGGGCTGGCAGTATTTTCACCGTGGGACCCGGATGGATTTGTTGATCTGGATGAAGAAATCAGAAGATTAGTACCAACAAGAATTGATTTTAAACATCAGCATGATACACCGCAGGATGCAGCAGGACATATCAAATGTGCATTACTTGGTGTAACAGAAACCTTTATCGTTCATAATGGAAAATTACTGTTAGGTGGTTCTCAGGGAATTTATTTTCTGGAGTTTGACGGACCTAGAAATCGTGAATTTTATGTAAAAGTTGTGGAAGATAAATAAATTATCCTCGATAGAGGATGGCAGTGAGGCAGATTGCAAATATCTGTCTGATAAACCTGAAAGACTGAATAAATAAAGAGAAAAAAGGAGAATATCAATATGAAGAAAATAATTCTTGACTGTGATCCAGGTATGGACGATTCTATGGCTATCATTATGGCGGCAAAATCCCCGGACCTTGATTTACTGGCTGTTACAGCAGTAAACGGAAATTATCCGGTAGACATTACCAGTAAAAATGCAAGAAAAATTATGGAACTTTTAGGAATTAATAATATTCCGGTTGCGAGAGGAATGGCAAAACCAATGGTAAGAGAATCCCCTAAAGATCCTTTTACACATGGTGAGGATGGACAGGCGGAAAACTACCTTCCAGAGCCAACCCTGCCATTATGCGAAAAACATGCAGTTGACCTGATTATTGATCTTGTAAAAGAAAACCCGGGCGAAATTACAATTATTGCAACAGCACCTATGAGTAATATTGCGATGGCAATTACAAAAGCACCGGAAATCAAACCATTAATTAAAGAAATCGTTGCAATTTCAGGAGCATTTGGATTAAACAAATATGCTTTCTTTAACGCAACCGGAGATACTCCGCAGAGTGAATGGAATGTTTATGTAGATCCTGAAGCAGCAAAAATTGTTTATGAATCAGGAATTCCGTTTGTTGCTTTAGGACTGGATGTAGCTACTTATTTTGATGTTAACTTTACAGATGATGACATCAAATTATTAGAAGAAAGTGACAGAAAAGAAGCTAAATTCCTGCGCCAGGCAATTCGTTTTAATGGAAACAGAGGATTTGATGCATATTGTACTGTAATTGATTGTATGGCTGTGGCATATGCGATTGATCCGACATTAGTTGAAACAATGAAAGTCAGAGTTGGTGTAGAAACAAAAGATGGATTAACTCTTGGAATGACAGTAGTTGACAGAAGACATCATTTTGTATGGGAAAACCTTCCGCTGATTGAGATTGGATGTAATGCAGATTATGGAAGATTCCTGAAATTACTCCTTGGATTAGTTTTAAAGTAGGAGACTGAGAATGTATAGATATCAGCATAAATTATATGAAAAAGAAGCAATATATATAGCAGGTCCGGAATGTTTTTATACATATGGATATGATGCACTTGGAGCGATGAAAGCCCGGGCAAATGCATTGGGATTTGGTGTTACACTGCCGAACACACATCCTCTTGATCTGGAAAATCCGGATAAACAGAAAAGGGCAGACAGCATTTTTGATGATCTGGATAAAGTGATGAAAGAAACAACGGTTATCATTGCTGATCTTGAAGCATATCGTGGAGCAGAGCCTGACAGTGGAACCATATATGAGCTGGGAATGGCATATGCAAAAGGAGCGAGATGCTATGGTTATACAAGAGACAAAAGAAGTCTTGCAACAAAGAATCAAAAAGCATATTTAAAAGATCAGAAGGTATATGATGAACGTGGGAATGTAATGCCATATGCAGAACTGCCATTTTCACCAACCATTATTGGTTCTACTAAAATCGTTGAAGGTGATTTTGACGACTGTCTGAAAATGCTTATGGTAGATATCGAAGAAGAATACAAATTTAAAGCAGGTCGTGCGATATGTGTGGATCATTCCTGCCATGTTACGGAAACTGATAAAAAAAGACCTCTGATTTATCTGGCTGGTTTTGAAAGATATGATTCCAATGGAGAAGAAGTTTTTGCAAGAATGAAAGAAATTTGTGCAAAATATGGTTATGAGGCAATTTCTCCATTAGACAGAGCACCAGGAGTTCAGGAAACATCATCAGAAAATCCTTATATGAAAGCTATGAACCTGTTTGACAGATTTCAGCAGCATGTAAGGAACTGTGATCTTATCATTGCAAATCTGAACGATTATCGTGGATATGAGATTAATAATGATGTTGCTTTTGAATGCGGTATGGGGTTTGAATTAGGGAAAAAACTGTATGGATATATGGATAATGCAGATAAGCTGATTAATCGTATTCCGCATCTGGGGGCAGACAAAGAATATCGCGATCAAACAGGAAGTAATGTAGAAGATTTTGATTATCCGGCAAATCTGATGTTTGGAAGTTCTATGGATATTTTTGAGGGTGATTTTGAAAGTATCATCGGAAAGGTTATTGAGAAATACGAAAGTTCAAATAAATAAATTGTGGGAGGAGAAATATTATGGGTACACCACATAACCATGCAGAGATAGGAGATATTGCTGAAAAAGTATTACTTCCGGGAGACCCTATGAGAGCAAAATTTATTGCTGAAAATTTTCTGGAAGATGCAGTATGCTATAACGAAGTCAGAGGTATGTATGGATTTACCGGTCTTTATAAAGGCGAAAAAGTGTCAATTCAGGGAACGGGAATGGGAATGCCGTCTATGCATATTTATGCCAGTGAATTAATTCAGAATTATGGTGCAAAAAAACTGATTCGTATTGGAACCTGTGGTAGTTTAAGAGAGGGTATTAACCTGAAAGATGTAGTAATTGCTATGGCATCAACTACGGATTCAGGTATGAATAAAGACCGCTTTGGAAACATTTCTTTTGCACCTACAGCAAGTTTTGAATTACTCAGAAATGCGTATGATAAAGCAAAAGAACTGAATGTACATGCAGTAGTAAGCAACATTTTTACAAGTGATAAATTTTATGATGATCATGGAAAAGAGAAAAATTCTCTTCTTGCGTCATATGGCGTAGCGGCTGTGGATATGGAAACATGTGAACTGTATACTCTGGCGGCTAAATATGGGGTGGATGCATTAACAATGCTGACAGTCAGTGATAATCTTCTGACAGGAGAGAAGTGTACAGCAGAGGAACGCCAGACCACATTTAATGATATGATCCGTGTGGCACTGGAAATTTAAAACTGGAGGAAGTATATGAAACGTCGTGTTTTTTTAGTTGTATTGGACAGCTTTGGAATTGGATATGAACCGGACGCAGCAGATTTTGGAGATGTTGGAAGTAATACTCTTGCTACAATTATGAAATCTGAATATTATAATACTCCTAATATGAAAAAACTTGGATTGTTTAATATAGACGGTGTTGAAGCTGAAAGTAAAGAAGAAAATGTCGTAGGTGCATATGGCAGAATGCAGGAAAGGTCAAGGGGTAAAGATACAACAGTTGGACATTGGGAAATTGCAGGGCTTGTATCAGAACAGCCATTGCCTACTTATCCGAATGGATTTCCGCAGGATGTTCTGGATGAGTTTACGAAAAGAACAGGCAGAAAGGTTCTGTGCAATAAACCATATTCAGGTACGGAAGTGATAAAAGAATATGGAAAAGAGCATGTAGAAACAGGTGATCTGATTGTATATACATCTGCAGACAGCGTATTTCAGATTGCTGCACATGAAAGTGTAGTGCCGGTTGAAGAATTGTATCGTTATTGCAAAATTGCAAGAGAAATTCTGACTGGAAAGCATGGAGTGGGACGAGTAATTGCAAGACCATTTACCGGTGAATATCCGAATTATGAACGTACACCTAAAAGACACGACTTTTCTCTTGTTCCACCATCAGATACTATGTTGGATGTGCTGAAAAGAAATCATTTTGATGTAATAAGTATAGGAAAAATATATGATATTTTTGCTGGAAAAGGAATCAGTAAAAGTATATCAACAAAAGGAAATACAGACGGTATCAAACGTTTGTTTGAACAACAGGAAGAAGATTTTAACGGAATCTGTTTTTTGAATCTGGTAGATTTTGATATGCTTTATGGACATCGAAATGATGTTTCCGGATATGCAAAAGCAGTAACGGAATTTGATAATGCATTGGAAACATTTATGAAAAATATGAGAGATGAAGATATTCTGATCATAACAGCAGACCATGGATGTGATCCGGGATTTAAGGGTACCGATCATACTAGAGAATATACACCCATGCTGATGTATGGAAAACTGGTTCAGGAAGGAATCAATCTTGGTACAAGAAGCTGCTTTGGAGATATTGGACAGACAATCCTTGATATTTTTGACGTAAAAGAAAATGTGCAGGGTGAAAGTTTCTGGAATAAAGTTCGTAAGAATTGAGAATAATGAATATGAATAGCCTGGATATGCGAAATGTCCGGGCTATTTTTATATAAAGCTGGAAGATAAAAATAAAAAGTGCTGAAAGGTCATATGACCTTAAGAAAATAATCTGGTTTTGCTAAAATATGCTTGTAATCGGTTGTAAACGGTATGATGATAAGGAGGGCTTTATGAGCAAAATAATGAGCAAAATCGTAATGGTATTTGTGGTTATGAACTTAATCGGAATCGCAGTAGCACTGTTTTTGGAAAGTGGTTTGGGAAGTGATTCTGTTGGGTTATTGTGTGATGGAATCAGACATACATTTTTGATAAGTTTTGGAAATGCATCATTGTTTTATAATTTGCTTATTATTTTAATTGCCTGCCTGGTGGCGAGAAAAAATATGGGCTTAGGTACAGTGGTATATGCACTTGTTTCCGGCTATTTTATTGATTTCTATAGCTGGATATTAACAGACATTCATCTTGCAGAACAGGATATGTTGATACGAATTCTAGCGTTTGCTATTGGACAATGCTGCCTTAGCCTTGGACTTGCACTTTTAATCCAGCTTAATTTAGGAATGAATGCTTTGGATGCTGTTTTATATAAAATTCAGAATCATACAAATTTTTCTTATACAATTATGCGAACAGGATGTGACATCAGTTATGTGGTTATAGGAACTGTATTAGGTGGCACATTTGGAGCAGGAACTATCTGTTCGGTGTTAGTGACTGGAACGATGGTAACTATGATAACCAATATAATAGGAAGAATACAAAAATATGAATATAAATGGAGATATGAAACCAATTGATGAAGGTGCAGGAGAAGATAAACAAAGGAAACGTTTGGCTTTTGTATTACCAAAAGAGCTGGAAATAAAAGGCAAGATTAAAAAATATGAACCAAACAGTATTATTGTTTCAAGGGGCGATGCAGCGGATAGTGTTTATTTTATTAAAGAAGGTAGTGTAACGGGATTACGAGAATATGCGAATGGAAGTACATATAACTATTTTGAACTAAACAGTATAAATGGAATTGTTGGCCTTTTGGAAATTATGGCAGGCGAGAAAAAATATGTTGCAACAGTGTATGCGGCAACTGAGGTTACAATGCTTTGTTTTAAGCCGGAAGTTATATATCAGGCGATTATGGAAAATATGCAGTTATTGAGAAGAATTGTAAATATACTGGCAAAGGATTTGTATAAACGTTCAGAAAGTGACGGACTGATGTATTATATGGAAGGAATAGATCGTGTTCGTTTTTTTCTGATATCAAGATATGAAAAATATAGAAATATTGATTGTGCGAATGAGAGCGTTTATATAAGGACGGATTATCAGGAAATTGCAAATGCAATTGGAATGAGTATTCGTACAGTTGGAAGAAATCTCAAGAAATTAAAAGAGATGAAAGAAATTAAAATTTTATACAAGAAAATATATATTACTGGAAATCAGTATGAAGTGTTGAAGAAAAAAATGGGATGTTTGTATTAATACATACGATACTTCGATTAGGAATTCATGTATCAGCAGTCATCATAAAATACTCCATTAGGCTGCTTATGTTATGCCGCAGGGATTATATGTTCCTGCGGTAGTTTATGATGATTGGTTTATGATTTGTCTGTGAACCAATGTCGTTAACTTAAAAAATTATTTCTTGTTAAACAGGCAATAATCACTTAAGTTAATGACATTGGGAGTGAACAGTAACACTTTATTTATTTATAACTGTGAATTATGATGGTTTGCTTGCCACGGGGAGAGTTTTATTTTATACTTTACACAATGGAATTTATGTGAGAAATATGGCTTTACTAATGATTGGATATGTAGTACAATCGTAACTTATTATGCGTTTATTTTAGGAGGATTATTATACGATGTGGATTGCAGATGGATGGAAAGATTATGAGGTGATTGATACTTCCTGTGGGGAGAAGCTGGAGCGTTGGGGGGATTATCTTCTGGTGAGGCCGGATCCGCAGGTTATATGGGATACGCCGAAGGTAAATAAGGGCTGGAAGCATATGAACGGGCATTATCACAGAAGTAAGAAGGGCGGCGGTGAATGGGAGTTTTTTGATCTGCCCGAGCAGTGGGATATTCATTATAAGGGACTTACCTTTAATTTGAAACCTTTTAGTTTTAAGCATACCGGGCTTTTTCCGGAGCAGGCGGTGAATTGGGACTGGTTTGGCAATAAGATCCGCAATGCGGGACGTCCGGTGAAGGTGTTGAATCTTTTTGCATATACAGGTGGTGCGACTCTGGCGGCAGCGGCTGCGGGAGCTTCTGTTACTCATGTGGATGCTTCTAAGGGTATGGTTACCTGGGCAAAGGAGAATGCGGTTGCTTCCGGTCTGGGAGATGCTCCGATCCGCTGGCTGGTGGATGACTGTGTGAAGTTTGTTGAGCGTGAGATTCGCAGAAGGAATCATTATGATGCGATCATTATGGATCCGCCTTCTTATGGACGTGGACCGAAAGGGGAGATCTGGAAGATTGAGGATTGTATCCATGACCTGATTAAGCTGTGTACAAAGATTCTCAGCGATGAGCCTTTGTTTTTCCTGATCAATTCCTATACAACAGGTCTGGCACCGGCAGTTCTTACTTATATGTTGTCTACTGAATTGAAAAAGTTCGGCGGGCATGTGGACTCTCAGGAGATCGGGCTTCCGGTAAGCTCTAACGGACTGGTTCTTCCATGTGGTGCTTCTGGAAGATGGGAGGTTATTAACAGTTAAATATAAATTATAAAATTATATAAGCACATGTTGAGTTTTATAAGATATTAGAGTAGAATATTATTGAAAGGAGTTGATACTTTGAGTAAATATTATTCTATACATGAATTTTCAAAAATTATAGGCGTATCTGCCCAGACATTACGAAATTGGGATGCCAATGGAAAACTTCATCCGCATCATACTACAGTAAGTGGCTATAGATATTATTCTGATGAGCAACTCAACCAGGTAATAAATGTAAAGCCTAAAAAACGCATTACAATTGGATATTGTCGCGTTTCCAGCCATAAACAGAAAGATGATCTGGAACGACAGATTGATAATGTTAAGACATATCTTTTGGCAAAAGGACAGCCATTTGAGGTAATAAGTGATATCGGTTCCGGGATTAATTATAAGAAAAAAGGACTTCAGGAATTGATCAGGCGAATATCTCAAAATCAGGTTGAAAAGGTTGTTGTTTTATATAAAGACCGGCTATTGCGATTTGGTTTTGAGCTGATAGAATATATCGCTTCACTTTATAATTGTGAGATTGAGATTATTGATAATACTGAAAAATCCGAACAGCAGGAACTTGTTGAGGATCTGGTTCAGATAATCACAGTATTCAGTTGTAAATTACAAGGAAAACGAGCGAATAAAGCTAAGAAACTTATCCGGGAACTGATACAGGAGGAAACAGATGGTAAAAGCCATAAAAGTAATGCTGATACCAAATAATGTACAGAAAACTAAGATGTTTCAGTACGCAGGTGCTTCAAGATTTGCTTATAACTGGGCTTTGGCCAGGGAAATAGAAAACTATGAAAAAGGTGAAAAATTCATTTCAGATGCAGAACTCAGAAAAGAATTTACAAAGCTTAGACATTCTGATGAATATGCATGGTTACTGAGTATTTCAAATAATGTAACCAAACAGGCGATCAAAGATGCCTGTACTGCTTATAAGAATTTTTTCAAAGGTTTGCAGAAATTCCCAAGATTCAAGTCAAAAAAGAGATCAATGCCGAAGTTCTATCAGGACAACGTTAAGATACGATTCAGTAATACCCACGTTAAATTTGAAGGCTTTTCCTCCAGCAGGAAGGCAAATAAGCAAAAAATGAATTGGGTAAGACTTGCAGAACATGGAAGGATTCCGACAGATGCTAAATATATGAATCCGCGAATATCCTTTGACGGATTGAACTGGTGGATCAGTGTATGTGTAGAATTTCCTGACTGCAGGGAAACACTTAATGATGACGGAGTCGGCATAGACCTGGGAATCAAAGATCTGGCGATCTGTTCTGATGGAACTAAGTATAAGAACATCAATAAGAGTCAGAAAGTAAAGAAACTAGAAAAACAGAAACGCAGATTACAGCGTAGTATCTCTCGTTCTTACGAGAAAAATAAGAAAGGAGAAAGTTACTGTAAAACAAATAATGTAATCAAAAAGGAAAAACTTTTATTAAAACGAAATCACAGATTAACAAACATCCGTAAAAATTATTTAAATCAGACCATATCGGAGATCGTAAATCGAAAACCAAGATTTATATGTATTGAAGATCTGAATGTCAGCGGAATGATGAAAAACAGACATTTATCCAAAGCAGTTCAGGAACAGGGATTTTTTTGGTTTAGAAAACAGCTTGAATATAAGTGCAGCGATAAAGGGATCCAGCTTATTGTGGCTGATCGGTTTTATCCATCATCAAAGCTTTGCAGCTGTTGTGGAAATATCAAAAAAGATCTGAAGTTATCTGACAGAGTTTATAGATGTGAGTGTGGGAATATGATTGACAGAGATTTCCAGGCATCTATAAATCTCAAGACTTATGGAGAACAATTTGCAAGCTGACACTGAAACGTTAATGCAAATATGTACGGATACGTTAGTCCGGAATTTACGCCTATGGAGAGTACAGGAACTTGTGAGTAGATTGATATTTATATCATCAAAAGCATACTCGTTGAAGTAGGAATGGAACATAGAAGTTTATAACTTTTTATAAGTTTTCAGTAACGGTTAAATTAAATGAAAGTAATGCTTGTTAACGGAAGCAGTCATCTGCATGGAACAACAATGACAGCTTTGGAAGAAATGATAAAGGTATTTCATTCAGAAGAAGTAGAGACAGAGGTTGTTCAGCTTGGAGGAAAGCCTATAGCAGATTGTCTTCAATGTAATGTCTGTCAAAAAACAGGAAAGTGTGTGATTAAAAATGATGGCGTGAATGAATTTGTTGAAAAGGCTAAAACAGCAGATGGCTTTGTATTTGCAACACCAGTATATTTTGCACATCCAAGTGGACGTATTTATGATTTTTTGGACAGAGTTTTTTACAGTGCCGGAGGTTATGACGCCTTCAAATTTAAACCGGGTGCTGCTGTTGCAGTAGCAAGAAGAGGAGGAACCACGGCAGCTCTTGATGGGATCAATAAATATTTGGGGATTGCACAGATGCCAGTCGCCGGTTCTACCTATTGGAACATGGTATATGGTCTTTACGGAGAAGAAGCTTTTCAGGATGAAGAAGGTATGCAGACCATGCGGAATCTTGCACGAAACATGATATGGATGATGCGCTGTTTTAAACTTGGAAGAGAGAGTGGTATTCTGTATCCGGAAACAGAAACTGATGCTTGTACCAATTTCATAAAACGAAGTGATACGTTACGTTAAGCCGATGGCTTTAATTGGAAGTTTTGGAATTAAAAACTGCATGAAAATGTGCTATGATAAAATTGATAAATTAGGATTTAGAGGATGTGAATGAGCAGCATGAAGAAAACAAAAGAAGGAATTAATTTGAAAAAACTCCTTAGGCTGAAGAATACAGGCAGTATCTTTGTGATTGCGGGGCTTTTGATGATTTTTGTAATAGCGTCGTACACATATATTCTGCAAAGTTCTTACACTAAGACCGCCCTTGAAACAGAAATCACACGTGACACAGCGAGTGCAGATGCAGTACACAAACTTGTGAATGGAAGAATCGGAAAAGAAGATTTTGATCAAATCAAAGATCAATCTGATGAAAAGAAGCAATTATATAAGGATATTTCTTCATATTTCAATGAAATCAGAACACTGAATTCTACTCGATATATTTACACCGCTAAAAAAAATGAAGAAGGAAAACTCGTTTATGTGGTAGACGGTTTGGATCCGGATGCGGATGATGTAAGACGCCCTGGAGATTATATTGAGGAAGAAATGGTTCCGTATATTGATAGGGCTATTTCTGGGGAGAATGTATACTCTCAGGATATCATTGATACAACATGGGGCCCGATTTTTACGGCTTGCTATCCTGTAAGCGCAAACTATGATGGGACAGGAGAAATCATTGGCGCATTTTGCATTGAAATGGATATGCAATCAGCTTATGGAATGGTTGAAAAGACGAATCATATTTCCATCATCTGCGGTTTAGTCGCAGGAGCTGTATTGCTTTTAATTTGTCTATATACCTATTATGTTTACCAGAAAAGCAAGGCAGAAGAGCAAAAACAAAAACAATTATTAATGACCGCCGCTGAGGAAGCAGATGCTGCCAACAAAGCAAAATCTGCGTTTTTGCTTAGTATTAGCCATGACATCAGAACGCCGATGAATGCCATTATTGGATTTACAAACATTGCGCTTCACCAGAACACGGTTTCAGATATTCATGATAGCTTGGAGAAAGTTCAAAAAAGTTCGAATCATCTTCTCTCTTTGTTGAATGACGTTCTGGATTTTACTCGCATTGAAAGTGGAAAAGTTACTATTTCGCCCGAGCCAATGGACATTACTCAATTGACAGATAACGTCCAGGCGATTATGAATGGACTTCTTTATAATCGAGATCTTAAGTTTGAAGTACATCGAGAAATCTCAAAGAACCCATATGTCCTTGCGGATGTTGTGCGTATCCGAGAAGTTTTGGTGAATCTTCTGGGCAATGCTGTGAAATTCACAAAGGACGGCGGAAAGATTACTTTGGATATCAGCAGTTACCCAGGAGCGGATGAGAAACATATCATAACTCGTTATGTTGTTCGAGATAATGGTATTGGCATGAGCGAAGAGTTCCAGAAAAAATTATTCGATCCGTTTTCACAAGAAGATGATGCTAATGCCAGAACCCAATATAAGGGAACCGGTCTTGGTATGGCCATCACAAAAAAATATGTGGATATGATGGGCGGTTCAATTGCTGTTGAGAGCAAAAAAGGTGTAGGTTCTACATTCACAGTGGAGATCCCACTGGAGTTGACAGAACAGGTTATTCAATCAGAACAAAAACAACATCTGCATAGAGATTTGACGGGTATTCATGTTCTTATGGCTGAGGATAATGATTTAAATGCTGAACTTGCTACGATAATGCTAGAAGATGCTGGTATGACCGTAACACGCGCATCAGACGGAAAAGAAGTTGTGAATTTGTTTAAAAATCATCCACGAGGCACATACGATTTTATTTTGATGGATATTATGATGCCAAACATGGATGGACACCAAGCAGCAAAAGCCATTCGAGCATTGGGTATAGAGCGGTCCGATGCAGTTACGATTCCAATTGTAGCTTTGTCTGCAAATGCTTTTATAGATGATATTCAGGAATCCCTGGATTCAGGCATGAATGACCATATTTCCAAGCCGATTAACATGGAGGAATTAATCGATACTATCACTAAATACATTAAACACGATTAGGAAAACAAAGAAGTTAATTCTGATGAAAAGTTTGCACTGGTCTTGCACTGACTTTTCTCTTTTGATGTGATATTATTATAATCGCCAGAAAAGCAATGAGGGTCTACGGAGTTTTCCGTAGGCTCTTTTTTCTTGGCCGGATGCGTCTTTCATCCTTTCACGCATCCGTACATACGAAAGGAGGATTTTTTTTGTGAAAATCTTAGAAAACAATAACAAATCAAACAGCTTAGAAGAAAACTTAATTTTGGTTGAAACTATTCCGATAAAAGAATATACTTATAATAGGTTTGTTGTATCGTTTGGAGGAAAATTATGGATTATATAACAACGATCGAAATGTCAAAAATATGGGGAATTTCATCTAGAAGAATTTTTCTTTTATGTAGCCAGGGAAGAGTGCCTGGAGCAGAGAAAAAGGGAAAGACTTGGCTAATACCAAAAGATGCGGTAAAGCCAACAGATCCTCGAAAGAAAAATAGATGACGTATTGGAGATTATAATGCTTATGGGAAGACCAGAACATTGGTATATTTTAACAACTGTAGCAAGAATTCCCTCACCTCTATAGGGACGCCACTGAAAAAGTGGTCGTAAAATCATATATCTGATATAATTAAGGTATCATAATTGTCGGAGGTTGAAATGTTATCATCCCAACTAAAACTTAGCCTTAGTTATTATTCAGATTTATATGACATGATTGTTCCAAAAGATCATATTCTAAGAAAAATCAGGGAATTGGTCGATTTTTCTTTTATATATGATGAATTAAAAAATAAATATTGCCTTGATAATGGACGTAATGCAAAAAAACCTATATTGCTATTTAAATATCTGCTTTTAAAATATCTTTATAACCTTTCTGATAATGGTGTTGTTGAAAGATCACGATATGATATGTCTTTTAAATATTTTCTGGAATTAACGCCAGAAGAAGAGGTTATCCATCCTAGTCTTTTAACCAAATTCAGAAAGCAGCGTTTAAAAGATGAAAATATACTTGATCTGCTCATAAATAAAAGTGTAGAACTTGCCATAAATCAAGGTGTTTTAAAAAGCAATACTATAATTGTTGACTCAACTCATACAGAAGCCCGTTATCATAAAACTACTCAGAGAGAAATATTGAAAAAAGCCTCTACTTCTTTAAAAGCAGCTTTAAAAGATTCTGATAAAGACATTTATCTGCCAGATGAACCTGAAAAACGAGCTTCTTTAGATGAGTATAATGAATACTGTCATGAATTATTAAACACAGTTCAGGAAAGTCCGTATTCAGAACTGCCAACGATTAAAGAAGAATCTTCTATGTTATCCGAAATTTTGGATAATCAGATTGATTGTTATGATCAATCCATTGACCTGGATGCCCGGATTGGCCATAAAGCGGTCAATTCTTCTTTTTACGGATACAAAACTCATTTGGCCATGACAGATGAACGGATTATCACAGTAGCAACAATCACATCCGGCGAAGCATTTGATGGTCAGGAACTTCCAGTACTGGTTCAAAAAAGTAAAGCAGCAGGTGCAACCGTTAATGAAGTAATAGCAGATACCGCATATTCCACACTGGAAAATTTAAAAGATGCACAAAGCAATGACTATAAATTAATTTCAAAGCTTAACCCGAGCATCATAAAAGGGACTCGTTCAGAGGACGGCTTTATCTTTAATAAAGATGCGGATACCATGCAGTGCCCAGCGGGGCATTTGGCTATAAAATATCGAATTGACAAACGTAGTAATCAGAAAAAGAATACACGTATCAAATATTTTTTCGATATTAATAAATGCCATGTCTGTCCTTATCGTAATGGCTGCTATAAAGAAAATGCAAAAACCAAAACGTATAGTATCACTATTAAATCGGATTATCATAAAAATCAAGAAGCGTTTCAAAAAACACAATATTTCAAGGAACGTTTCAAAACCCGCTATATGATAGAGGCAAAAAATAGTGAATTAAAAAATATACACGGATATAGTCGTTGTGATGCTGCTGGACTATCAAACATGCAACTTCAAGGAGCAGTATCAATATTTGCAGTCAATTTAAAACGAATTTTAAAACTAAAGGGATAAGTCTGCCCAAATGAGGAAAAATAGGAAAATTCATCTCTCAAAAGGGTAGATTTTGCATCCCTCAAAACACTATTTTAGCAATATTTAATTATCAAGGAACATTTTTGCACATATTTGACACCCTGTGATACTAAACTTACCACTTTTTCAGTGGCGTCCTATAGGTGATGGGATGAATTGCACATTCGAGCATGTCTGCTCAAATTCATAAAAAATCGCAAAAACACTTGTTCTGATACAATAAATATATTATAATAGAAAAAAGAACAATATGCTCTTGGAATTTGGACGGTCGAAATAAGCAATAAGTGAGTGTACATAATGAGTTTAGATAATAATTCTCATTCAGTGTTTTTGTTTGATTCTGGTTATGAAATATAGCAGAAAGATGCTGGACGATAAGATGTCAGAGAGAACAAAAGAAATCTTTGAAATATAGCACCTGTTGAAACAATCCATCAGTATATAGAGAGTCAGGGTGAGAAAGATAAACCGGGCAGTAAAAATAAGGATCTATCCAAATAAAGAACAGATAACCCAGATAGAGAAGACAATCGGCTGCAGTCGTTTTCTCTATAACCGGATGCTTGCGGATAAGATCCGTTATTATCAGGAAGAAAAAAAGATGCTGAAAAATACGCCGGCCGGATATAAAAAAGAATATCCATGGCTGAAAGAGGTAGATTCTCTTGCGCTGGCGAATGTACAGTTAAATCTGGAAGGGGCTTTCCGGAAATTTTTCCGGGAACCGGGAGTGGGATTTCCGCATTATAAATCAAAAAAACATTCGCGGAAATCCTATACAACGAATATGGTAAATGGGAATATCTGTCTTGCAGGACAGGTTCCTGAAACTGCCAAAGATGCAGCCGGTAAAAATAAAACTCCACCGTATGATCCCGGAGGGATGGAAGCTGAAATCAGTGACTGTGAGCAGGGAACCGTCCGGAAAATATTTTGCCAGCCTGCTGTTCGACTGTGAAAACCAAACAGCGGAGAAAAGACAGGCGGAAAAATTCCTGGGGATGGATTTTGCCATGCATGGGATGTGTGTATTTTCTACCGGTGAAAGAGCCGGATATCCCATGTTTTACCGGAATGCAGAGAAAAAACTTGCCCGGGAACAGAGAAAACTTTCCAGATGTGAAAAGGGCAGCCGTAACTATCAGAAACAGAAGAAAAAGGTTGCTTTATATCATGAAAAGATAAAGAACCAGAGGAAGGATTTCCAGCATAAGCTCAGCCACAGCCTTGCAGAAGACTATGACGCAGTATGTGTGGAGGATCTGAACCTGAAGGGGATAGCCGGAGGCCTGCATTTCGGAAAAGGGATACAGGATAACGGATACGGTCAGTTCCTTTCCATGCTTGGATATAAGCTGGAAGAACGTGGAAAATATCTGATAAAAGTAGACAGATATTTTGCATCCAGTAAGATATGCAGCGTATGCGGACATAAGAAGAAAGAGCTGGCATTATCAGAACGGATATACCTATGCGAATGTGGAAACCGGATGGACCGGGATGTGAATGCGGCGGTCAATATTCTGAAAGAAGGAAAAAGAATATATAAAAAATGTGCATAATAGCACAGAAAAGATCCGTAACCGGATAAAAAAAGAACCGCGGGACACGCGGGGATAGCCTGTTTTAGCTTTGCCCTGAAGGGCAATTGAGCAGGAAGCTCCCACTTCAAAATCTGTAAGATTTAAGTGGCGAGAGCATGTCACGTATGATATACTGACCATAAAAGAAAAGCTTTTTGGAGAGGATGGAACCATTTTGATGAATAAAAAAGATACAAAGATCAACCGAAATGATATGCTGGAATTAACCCGCAGGATGACATTATCCAGAAACTGCTTTGTGCGTACAGCAGGAGCATATATAGATGATGAGGGATACATAGATAATACCTTCAATGTAAGCTTCAAAAATATGAGCAAACATGATCAGCAGGTAAATCTGGATCTTGCGAAAACCATTCCTTTTTCCAAAACAAATGAACAGTTAAAACGTTATAAATTCCCTGAAGGGGATATGGCATATGACAGCATCCATAAACTACTGATGGCATTATCACAATACGGATTAAAAGATGATCTTCTGGTTCAGACTCTCTGTGAACAGCTTGCGGAGGGAATCTGCAGGTACGAAGAGATTCATCAAATGGAACAAACCGTCTGCAGGGACAGGAGTTTGGAATTTATATTTATCATGGAATATATGATATTCCCAAGAAAGGCTCAGACCACAGCGAACAGTGGGAGTCAGAAGAAATATACAGTTTCCTGATCTGTGTGGTGGCTCCGGTAGATAAAGATTACAATGCCGGAACTCCAAAATGCGGCTTTATTTTCCCTGCCTTTGAAGACCGTTCCGCAGAACCTGGAAAAATAGATGTATTCTTTGAAATACCGGAGCATCCGGACGAAGGATTCCTGAACAGGATAATAGAGCAATAATCTGAACAAGGTGATCATTTATGAGGAGTGCGATAGATAAATTTTAATTATACCATATGCAATTCAATTTAGTCATTTTGTGTATAAATGACTAAATTGAATTGCGTGATGACTAAATTAACGATAAGGTGTTAGTTGATTTGTTAATGCAGGAATATTTCGGATAGAAGTTTTCTGTATTTTTAATGTTTTCGTGAAGAATAGGGTGATTATATGACAAAAATGACAGTGTATAGTCTTTCTATTGTACAAATGAAAAAAATTCAGGATGTAATGTTAAAAGCCTGTGCAGAGAATGAAGCTATTTGGAGAAATATATGGAAAGGTGGTATATGAATGAAGTGGGCAGATGGCAAGATACGATGCTGCTGGGCAAATCCGAGAAATGAGCGTTACATCCGTTATCACGATGAGGAGTGGGGTGTTCCGGTGCATGATGACCGGAAGCTCTTTGAAATGCTGATATTGGAGTGCTTTCAGGCGGGTCTGTCCTGGGAATGTGTTCTGAACAAGCGAGATGCTTTCCCGCAAGGCTTTTGACAACTTCGATCCGGAGAAAGTCAGTGCTTACACTGAGGACAAGCTGGAAGCACTGCGGAGTAATCCCGGCATCATACGAAACCGCCTGAAAATACAGGCTGCCGTTACCAATGCATGGGCATTCCTGGAAATTCAGAAGGAGTATGGCAGCTTTTCGGACTATATCTGGCATTGGACAGATGGCAAAGTAGTCTGTGAAACTGGACGGACAAGTTCGGAACTGTCTGACCGTATATCAAAAGATTTGAAAAAACGTGGTATGAAGTTCGTGGGGACAACGGTCATCTATGCCTATTTACAGGCAGTAGGAGTTCTCTGTGTCTCATGAGCAGGGCTGCTTTTTGGCAAATCAGAAAGCTGAGCATCATAATAGTTATTTATAAGACTTTTATTTCCTGATTTTTATCCATCCTGCATGAAGCAGATATACACCTGCCGGAATCAGGGAAAGCAGATGTATATTTGTGCAGCTGCCTGTTTCTGCATATGTCGGCAGAATGAGTGTATGAAATGCAAGATAAAGGTATGTGCCTGCAGCGATGAGATTACACAGAAAAAAACTCCAGCCGAAGATACCGGAAATAGAAGCTGTAAGAATGATGATCAGCGTCAGGGTATCAGGAACAAAGGGAAGATGAATAAAATCAAATTCAGGTTTCAGGGAGAGAAATGCGAGCACTGCGTAAAGAAAAAGCACTGCATTTAATGAACTCATGATCTTAAACGGTAAACTGTAAAAAGGTGTAACAGGGCAGTTGGGCCATAGTTCAACATCCAGTTTCTGTGCAAGCTGGGTTGCTGACTTTGTAAAGGTTATGTTTGTCATTACAACAGCTTTATCGCAGTCGTAGAAGTTTGCACCTGCATAGGCTTCCTGAACAGCTTTATTTCCAACGGGATGGGTGTAATATTTACATTGTATCCCGTATTTTTTTCGATGTTTGAAAGCAATGATATCGATTCCCTGGTCTCCGGAGCTTTGGGTTACTTTTATTTTAGAAAAATGCTTTCGCTTTAGTATCTTTGCACATTGATATTCAAATTCATATCCATCCATGTGTTGAGTCTCCTGTATTATATAAAATTGTATAGCAGTCCTCGTAAATGATACATTTAAGAGGATTGCTATAAAGAGATGCAGTGCATATTGCAATATATTATATCTGCAACATACCATTTATAGAAATTCAGGAAAATACTGTAAGTAATGAAATGGCTGGTGTTACGGTATTTTCCCTGAATTACGATAACAGTTTGCAGCAAAGTAAGAATACCATGTTTGATGATAAAGAACAAGTGTTTTGCGAAGAAAAAAGAAGAATGGGTTATTGTTTACTGGCTGGTTTACTGGTTGCGTTACTGATGGAACGTTACCGAGAATGGGGTAATAAACAGTAACGAGAATGGTTACTCTTTGCGGGAATTGTGTTATGATCAGTCTCTTGATTTATTGCTACTATGAAAAAAGTGGACAGTTTATAGCGAGCCTATTAAATGCACTATTTACGAGGATTGCTATAGTAATTATACAAAACCGTAAGAGGGGGAGGAACATTTGAAAAATTTTGAAGAAATTATGTCGGAACGAAAAAACCGTATAGAAGCCAGAAAGGACGAGCTGATCCGCAGGAGTCTACTGTTGAAGAATTTCTGGAAATGATCCAGAAAAATAAAAGGCCCTTTGATCTGCTGATGTCTTACTATCAGTGTGCTGTCATGGAGATTGAGACAAAATTCAGAGTGCTGAATCAGGAGTATTCCTTGGAATATGATAAAAATCCTATCGAGGGTATTAAAACCAGAATTAAATCTTATGACAGCATTGTGCGGAAAATACGCAGAAAAAATATTCCCATGTCTTTAACTGCTATAGAAGAAAATATCAAGGATATCGCAGGCGTCCGGGTAATCTGTTCTTTTCCGGAGGATATCTATGAGCTGGCAGACAGCTTTCTGCGTCAGGATGATATTGTACTGATCGAGAAAAAAGATTATATAAAAAATCCAAAACCCAGTGGTTACAGAAGCCTGCATCTGATCGTGCAGGTGCCTATCTTTCTGCAGAAAAACAAAAAAATGGTAAATGTGGAAGTCCAGTTTCGAACTATTGCCATGGATTTCTGGGCAAGTCTGGAACATAAGCTTCGCTATAAAAAAGATATCCCGGCAGATCAGGCACAGCAATTGCAGGAGGAGCTTCTGGCGTGTGCCACCCAGAGTGCTCAGTTGGATAACCGGATGCAGGAAATTTCGTAATCAACTGGTCAGCAGAGCTGATAAGGGCGAATCAATCCTGAGAAAGTTCCTTATTTCAGGAACTTCCTCAATAATTTTTCATAAATTTTTCTATATGGCTGGTATCTCATTGGCAAATCCAGCCATGTTTTTTTGTCTACAATACTCTTATAGTGGGAGAAGGTATGAAAACCGTCTTTGCCATGGTAGGAACCCATTCCGCTTTCACCAAAGCCGCCAAATCCCATCTCACTGGTTGCCAGGTGGATGATGGTGTCATTGACACATCCGCCTCCGAATCCACAGCGGGAAGTAACTTTTTCCGCAGCTTCTTTGTCGGAGGTGAAGATATATAGTGCCAGAGGATGTGCCATGGAGTTGACCTTTTCAATGGCCTCATCCAGGGAATCATAGGCCAGCACAGGAAGCACAGGACCGAAGATTTCCTCCTGCATTACTGCATCCCCGAAGGTTACATTATCCATAACAGTAGGAGCGATCTGAAGAGCTCCCGGATTGTTGTCACCGCCGCAGACTACCTTGCTGGGATCGATCAGATTGCAGATACGAGTAAAGTGCTTTTCATTAATAATTTTCCCATAATTCTTATTATTCAGAGGTGTGGAACCAAACTGTTTCCTGATCTGTTTCTGGATCTGTCGGATCAGTTCATCCTTGATTTCTCTGTCGCAGTAAATATAATCAGGTGCTACACAGGTCTGACCACAGTTGAGATATTTTCCAAATACAATTCTTCTGGCTGCAAGTTTCAGGTTGGCACTTTTCTCTACAATGCAGGGGCTTTTACCGCCCAGCTCCAGGGTAACGGGGGTCAGATGTACAGATGCTTTTGCCATTACTTCCCTGCCAACATGCTGGCTTCCTGTAAAGAAAATATAGTCAAAATGTTCATTGAGAAGAGTGTTATTTTCCGCACGTCCGCCGTTTACCACAGCCACATACTGGGGATCAAAACATTCGGTGATAATGGTTTCAATCACCCGGCTGGTGTGAGGAGAGTAGGCACTTGGTTTCAGTACAACTGTATTTCCGGCTGCAATCGCATCGATCAGCGGATCAATGGTGAGCAGGAAAGGATAATTCCATGGGCTCATAACCAGGACAACACCATAAGGAGATGGCTTCTTATAGCTTCTGGAAGCGAACTGGGCAAGGGGAGTCAGTACTGTTTTTTCTTTTGCATAGGAAGGTGTATGGCGGATCATGTAGCTGAGTTCTGAGAGCACAAGTCCCACTTCACACATATAGGATTCAAAGTTACTTTTTCCAAGGTCACGTTTCAGTGCTTCATTGATCAGTGGTTCATATTTCTGAATACAGGTCTTTAATTTTTTTAAGGCATCCAGCCTTTTTTCTACCGGTAAAGTGGCACCTGTGTAAAAATAGCTGCGTTGTTTCTGAACGATTTCTTTAATTTCTGTTTCTGTCATAATACATTATTTCCTTATATAATATAGATATCAGGTAACTATTGAGAGTCTGCAGGTTCCTGTATTTTGATATTTTTATAAAAAACGCTTTGCAGGATAGAAGAATATTAACAGTTACTTCTCAGCTTCTGAGGTATTTTCCTTGGAAGTCAGAGACATCAGCATGTAATAAAATTTCTCCAGTTCGGAGGCATCCATAAGCTTCGGCACAGGATACAGAGGATTGGCCTCTTTATCTGCATAATGGGCAAGCTTGGGGATATCTGTTTCCTGAATTTCTTTTACAATATTTACGATTCCAAATCGCTCTTTCATCTCTTCAATTGCCCGGATAAAAAGCTCTGCTGCTTCATGGTCCGGCGTATTTTTGTCTGCAAGTCCTGCTGCAATGGCAAGTCTGTGGAGCTTTTTGTCAATGCAGGAACCATATTCCCGAAGTACCAGCGGCAGCAGAATGGCATTGGCAAGTCCATGGGGAACGTTGTACTGTCCGCCCAGAGAGTGAGCGACTGCATGAACATATCCTACATAGGATTTGGTAAAAGCACAGCCTGCATAGAAGGAGGCGTGGAGCATATTTCGTCTTGCATGAATATTATCGCCATGCTCATAGGCAATATCTATATTTTCAAAAATCAGTTTTACCGCTTTTAATGCATCCCTGCGTGTATCAATGGTGGTGGAATTGCCGATATATGCCTCCACTGCGTGAGTCAGGGCATCCATACCTGTAGTTGCGGTGATAAATGGGGGCAGGCTTAAGGTAACCTTGGGATCCAGCACTGCATAGCGGGGAATCAGCGGGAAATCGTTGATCGCGTATTTGTATCTGGTGTCTGCATCTGTGATCACAGCGGCGAGAGTGGTCTCACTTCCTGTTCCGGCAGTGGTTGGAACTGCCATGAGAAGGGGAAGCTTCTTATGTACCTTCAGGATTCCCTTCATCTGAGCCAGAGACTGATTGGGTTTGACCGCACAGGCACCGACTGCCTTGGCACAGTCCATGCTGGAACCGCCGCCGAAACCGATGATGGCATCACAGCCTTCTTTATGGTAAAGCTCCAACGCCTCGCGGACATTGACAGTAGTAGGGTTGGCAACTGTTTTATCATAAATGGTATAGGGGATACCGGCCTCCTTTAAAGCTTTTTCCAGTCTTCGGGTAAGTCCAAGCTTCATGATACCGCCATCTGTAATGATTAATACATGAGTACATTTGTGGCGCATGATGATTTCAGGGAGTTCCTTGACGCTTCCTGCGATTTTAGGTTTTCTGTAAGGTAAAAAGGGAATTGCAATGTGAAAAGCTTTCTGAAAAGCCCTGCAATATATTTTTCTGAGAGTGTTCATGGATAATTCCTTTCCTGGGGGCAGCCTGCTACTTTGCAGACTGCCGGACAGCAGTTACTTCAGAAAAAATATAACAAGGTAAAAAAGAAAAGTCAATATATTTTGATGTTCAAAATTTATCTTTGGTAAAAGAGCTTATTCCGAGACATACGAGCCAAAATTCCATTGCCGCAGGCAATCTGGAATGAATTTTGGCTACGTTACTGTGAACGGAGTGAACAGTAACGAACATATCCATAAAATTTTACAAAACTACGAAAATCAGTTGACAATGGAGTAAGTTTATACTAACCTAAAGTTAGCAAAGTATAACAATATTGTAAAACAGCAGTGTTATTATATTAAAGAATTAAAGAAATTTGCTCCACAGGAAGTGGATATGAGGGAGGAATGAAAAAATGTTTCTGCAGATACAGGGAATTCAGAAGTCTTTTGGTGCAGGGGACAGCCGGGTGGATGTGCTTAAAGGGCTGGATCTTGACATTGAGAGAGGAGAGTTTTGTGTGCTTCTGGGTCCGTCTGGTTCCGGTAAGTCTACGCTTCTGAATATTATCGGTGGGATTGACAGTGCAGACGAGGGAAATCTGGTCATAGACGGGGAGCGTCTGGCAGATATGTCGGAGAAGAATCTGTCTTTGTACAGGCGTAAGCATCTGGGATATATTTTTCAGATGTATAATCTGATCCCCAATCTTACAGTGCGGGAGAATATAGAGGTGGGAGCCTATCTCAGTGATAAGCCTCTGGATGTAGATGAACTGCTCCATACGCTGGGAATCTATGAGCACCAGAGAAAGCTTCCCAATCAGCTTTCCGGCGGTCAGCAGCAAAGGACTGCCATTGGCAGAGCCATTGTAAAGAATCCGGATATTCTTCTTTGCGATGAGCCTACAGGAGCCCTGGATTATAATACCTCCAAGGAAATCCTGAAGCTGATCGAGACGGTAAACCAGAAATACGGCAACACCATCGTCATGGTAACGCATAACGATGCCATCAAAGATATGGCTGACCGGGTGGTGAAGCTTCGCGATGGGATGATCCGCAGAAAATTACCTCAATGAGCATAAGATCCCGGCAGCAGAGCTTGACTGGTAAGGAGGCATATGATGAAAAATCCTTTACGCAAACGTCTGCCCAGAGAACTGAAGGGAGAACTGGGCAAGTATCTGGTTGTATTTATCCTGATGGTTGCATCCATTGGATTTGTGTCAGGCTTTCTGGTTGCAGATAACAGTATGCTTATTGCTTACAATGAAGGTTTTGAGAAGTACAACATAGAAGACGGAAACTTTCGCACAGCAGAGCAAGTCCACAAAACCCAGAGAGAAGAAATAGAGGCGCTGGGTGTGAAGTTGTATGATAATTATTATGTGGAGGAACCTCTGGATAATGGAAGCACCATGCGTTTTTTTAAAAACAGGCAGCAGGTGGACAAGGTCTGCCTGATGAAGGGAGAGCTGCCTGCCAGGACAGGAGAGATTGCCATTGACAGAATGTATGCAGACAACAACAATCTGTCTGTGGGAGATACGCTCCGGAGCGGAAAAAGAACCTGGAAAATTACCGGCCTGGTGGCACTTTCCGACTACAGTTGCCTGTTTCAGAATAACAACGATTCCATGTTTGATGCTGTGAAATTTGGGGTTTCTGTTGTGACTGAGGAGGAGTTTGATTCTTTGGAGCAGGAAAAAACTGCAGTACAATTATTCCTGGATCTATGACGAAAAACCGAAGACAGAAAAGGAAGAGAAAGAAGTTTCCGAGGATCTGATGGAGGATATGGGAAAGATTGTCACACTGGAGGCTTTTGTACCCCGGTATCTGAATCAGGCCATTACTTTTACAGGGGATGATATGGGTGGAGACAAGGCCATGATGATCATGCTTCTTTATATTATTATGGTGATTATGGCCTTTGTATTCGGAATTACCATCAGCAATACGATACGGAAAGAAGCCGGTGTTATCGGTACCTTACGTGCGTCCGGATATACCAGACAGGAACTGATTCTTCACTATATGACACTTCCGGTGCTGGTTACTTTTGTGGGTGCACTGATCGGAAATATCCTTGGATACACTGTATTAAAGGATGTATGTGCAGATATGTATTATGGAAGCTATAGTCTTCCGACTTATGTGACCGTATGGAATGGGGAGGCATTTGGGCTTACAACTCTGGTTCCGGTAGTTATTATGCTGGTGGTAAATTACGGAGTGCTCAGACATAAGCTGAAGCTGTCACCGTTAAAATTCCTGCGCAGGGATCTGTCGGGAAGAAAGCAGAAGAGGGCAATTTATCTGAGTCCGAAGATGAAAATCTTTTCCAGATTCCGGCTTCGGGTGATTTTTCAGAATATGAGTAATTATATGGTTCTGTTTATCGGGATCCTGTTTGCAAATCTGCTGCTGATGTTCGGATTGCTGCTTCCTTCGGCACTGTCCCATTACCAGGTGGAAATCCAGAACAATATGCTGGCAAAATACCAGTATATGCTTCAGGTTCCGGTCAGCGCAGTAAGTGGAAATAAATTTGACGGTCTGATCTCTCAGCTGGAGTTTTATATGGATTCCAGAACAGACAATGAAGATGCAGAGGAATTTTCTGCTTATTCCCTGAATACACTGCCAGGAAAATATAAGAGTGAGGAAGTACTGCTTTACGGGATCGAACCGGACAGCAGGTATGTAACGATAGATTTTAATAATACAAAAGATAAAAAAGATGAAGCGGTGAATAAAGAAAAAGCAGATAACAAGAATACGGCAAATGCAGAAAAAGAAAGCGCAGCAGTTTATATTTCGAGCGCATATGCGGATAAATTCCTGCTTCATGTGGGGGATACCATCACTCTGAAAGAAAAATACGAAAAAGAGAAATATTCGTTTAAAATAGCAGGAGTTTATGGTTATACGGCTGCCTTGTGTGTGTTTATGCCCCGCAGTGAACTGAATGATATTTTTGATCTGGGAGAGGATTATTACAGTGGGTATTTCTCAGATACAGAGCTTACAGATATCAAGAGCCAGTATATAGGATCTGTAGTTGACCTTGATGCACTGACAAAGATCTCCAGACAGCTGGATGTATCCATGGGAAGTATGATGGGTATGGTAAACGGATTTGCCATTATGATCTATATGGTACTGATCTATCTTCTTTCCAAGATCATTATCGAAAAAAATGCCCAGTCTATTTCAATGGTAAAAATCCTGGGCTATACAAATGGCGAGATCAGCAAGCTATATATTATGTCCACGTCTTTGGTGGTGGTGTTCTGTCTGCTTTTGAGTCTGCCGCTAGAAACAGTAATCATGAAAGTTCTGTTTCGGGAGATGATGCTGTCCAGTATTTCCGGATGGATCACGCTCTGGATCGACCCGATGATCTATGTGCAGATGTTTGCAGCAGGAATCATTACATACGGAATCGTTGCTTTGCTGGAATTTCGGAGAGTGAAGAAGGTTCCTATGGATGAAGCCTTAAAAAATGTCGAGTAGGACAAAATTTGATAAAAATTTGACATTATCTGGAATTTGTGATACGGTTACACAGGAAACTGTTAGAGCGACACGCTCTAGAGTGTGTTTGAAAAATAAAAATTGCACAAAACGCATGTTTTATTTCCCTTTTTCATGATAAAATAAAGAAAAAGGGGTGTTCACTATGTTGAGACGATATGAGTTGACTGATGAAGAATGGCTTCGCATTGAACCTTTATTACCTCCTGAAAATACTGGAAAACAAGGACGTCCAAGGAAAGACAATCGTATCATTATGAATGGAATTGTATGGCTTGCACGTAGTGGGGCACCTTGGCGCGATCTTCCTGAACGTTATGGTTCATGGAAAACTGTCTATAGCCGATTCCGAAAATGGATCGATGATGGTATCCTTGATAATATTTTCCGTATTTTAAGTCTTGAAGCAGAATTGGAAGAATTATCCATTGATGCTTCTATTATCCAGGCGCACCAGCATAGTGCCGGTGCAAAAAAAGGGGACCTTCAAATGAAATCGGGCATAGCCGTGGAGGAGCCAGCACCAAAATCCATGCGGCAGTAGATGCCTATGGATATCCAGTTTATTTAATGATCAGTGAGGGACAGCGTAATGATATCAATTATGCAATCCCTTTGCTCGATCAAATTGAAATAAACGGAAGCAATGTGTTAGCTGACCGAGGATATGACAGTAATAAATTACTTGATTATGTGTACGCCCGCGGTGGAGAGCCAACCATTCCATCCCGAAAGGGAGCTAAATTTGAACGTCATTGTGATTGGTGGTTATACAAAGAACGCCATTTAGTAGAAAAGTATTTTCTGAAATTAAAAGCATTCCGACGAATCGCCACACGTTATGACAAATTAGCTGCAACTTACTTGGGATTTATTTGTATCGCCTCAATATTAATTTGGTTAAAATAAACAATTTAAAATGTTTTTCAGACACGCTCTAGACCAATCAGTTGGAATAGGAGATTATTATGAGAAAAAGAACAACTTCAAGAGCAAAGGAAACTATTAAAGAAGCAACAACAAAGGCTACAGAAGCAGTCAAAGAGACAGTTGAGAAAACAACTGTAAAGGCTTCAGAAGTAATTGAAGAAGCAAAAGATGCTGCAGCTGATATTGCGAAGGCTCCGGTTGTAGAAGAAGCAAAAGAAACTGTAAAGAAAGCAGTAAAAGAAGTGGCTAAAAATATCGACATCAAAAAATTCGCAGAAACAACTATCGAATTACCTGGTTTTGCAGTTACAATGAGCTCCATCGAGGAAGCAATCAAAAAAGACATCAAAGACAAAGGCATCGAAGGAAAAGAAATCAGCGTTTATGTAAATGTTGAGCAGAAAGCCGCTTACTACACAGTAGACGGACAGGGCTCTGACGATTACAGAATCGACCTGAATACATTATAATCTGTAAGCATTTTTTATAAACCGAAAATGGATGTCTGCAGGGATCCGGAAAGAAAATCTGCAGACATAAAAACAGCAGGATTGTTCATAGAATGAACAGACCTGCTGTTTTGCTTATTTATGATAGAACCACACTGCGGCGGATATGGATGATATCTCAGGAAGCTTTCTGCTCAAACAGATCCTCCCTTGTAATATTCTGTGCCCATTTCCCCTGGCGGTAATGATGGAATACCCATGGCCATTTCACAAACTCATCTGTACAGAGCAGGAAGTAGACCCACAATACCGGAAGCTTCAGGACAAAGGCCGCAAAAAATCCCAGAGGTACCGCATATACCCACATATCAATGGTATCGCAGATCAGTCCGAACTTCGTATCACCGCCTGCGCGGAATACCCCGGCGATCAGGGCTGTGTTTACCGCAGAACCCATAATATAATAGGTATTGATAAGCAGCATGTACTTCAAATAATGCATTGCCCCGTCATTTAAGGATGCAAATCTCAGGACCAGAGGCGTGATGGCAAATACGATCACACCGCCAATGGCACCGGCTATAATGGTCATCTTCAGCATTCTGGAAGCATACACCTTCGATTTCTCCAGATCCCCTTTTCCCATTACATTTCCAAGAAGAATCGTTCCCGCACTGGCAATTGCAAAGCAGAACACAGAACCGATATTGCGCACAACCGTAACCAGAGAGTTGGCTGCAACGGCATCTGTTCCGAGATGTCCCAGGATCACAGAGTACATGGAGAAAGCAACACTCCAGGAAATGTCATTTCCAAGAGCGGGAAGTGACAGCCGGACGAAGTCGCCAAACAGCACCTTACTGCGGATAAACATAAAGGTCAGGTTCAATTTAACATCTTTGCTCAGGAAAGAAACGATCACGCATGCTGCCAGTTCGATCAGTCTGGAAGCAGCAGTTGCAATGGCAACACCTGTAGCCCCCAGCTTCGGTGCGCCGAAAAGCCCGAAGATAAAAGTAGCATTCAGGATAATATTCAATATAAAAGCCAGCATATTCAATGCCATACTGATCGTTACACGTCCGATACTGCGTAAAATCGCCAGATAAATCTCTGTAATTCCCCAGCAGAGATATGTAATTCCCATAATCCTAAGATAAGAAGAACCGATAGAGATCAGTTCCTGATCAGAAGTAAAAATCTTCATCATAAGCTGAGGAGCAGTAAATGCGATCAGTGCTACGATTCCCGAGATTATGATGGAAAAGCGGAGAGCAATTCCCTCGATCGCATGAATAGCCTGCATATTATTTTTTCCGAAATACTGCGCACACAGAAGAGATGCGCCTGTACCAAGTCCATAATATACCATAAACAGGATATTGGAGTAATTGGCAGCCAGAGACACCGCAGAAATCGCAGACTGTCCCACATAATTAAGCATAATTACATCTGCGGAGTTAACCGCTGCACTGAGCAGATTCTGGATAATGATCGGAATCGTCAGTTTAAGCATCTGCCGGTAAAAATTATCCTTACCGGCCGATAATGTGTTTATCATATTTACCCCCGTAATAAGTATTTGCCCGATCAGGCAGTTTTATTAGTCTGTTTTCAGCATAATCCTTCCGGCAGAAAAACGCTATCGGTATTTTGACTGATTTCTACGTTATTTTGACTTTTGAGCCCTTAAACAAATCAACTTTGCTTATAATACCTTGCACAAAAGAAGTCGGACTGATATAATTTCGTATGTATTTTGAGAGGAATACATACTGTGACTGATAAAAAATATAATGGGAGAAGTTTATGGCGACATTACAGCAATTAGATATGAATATTTTACTGTGGATCCAGGAACATTTAAGGGTGGATGCCCTGACTCCGTTCTGGAGAGCAGTCACCTTCCTCGGAAACGGAGGATGGTTCTGGATTGTATTATGTGTGCTTCTGATCTGTTTCGGGAAAACACGCAAAACAGGAGTGACAGCGGCACTCTCGCTGCTGTCAGGGTTTCTGATCACAAATCTGCTGATAAAAAATGCAGTAGCCCGTCCAAGACCTTTTGATACTTATACACAGATCATCCCGCTGATCACCAGACCGAAAGACTATTCATTTCCATCTGGCCATACCTGCGCTTCCTTTGCCGTTGCACTGGTCTGTCTGCGGATGCTGCCCGGGAAATGGGGAATTTTGCCTGTTGTTCTGGCCGGAATGATTGCTTTTTCCAGACTCTATCTGGGCGTACATTATCCGGGGGATGTTCTGGCAGGATTTCTGGTGGCACTGCTCACAAGTACAGTGGCATGCAGGCTGATGCGGAGAACATTTTCACCTCAGAAAAGCTGACCGGTTCAGAAGAAAACTTCCAGGGGGAAATACAAAAAAGATATGCAAAAATCAGCAGAAAAATATTCGAATGTAAAGTGTAAAGGATAATCTTGTAATGAACAAAAATGAAATCTATATAAAGAGCGGAACCAATTACAAAGAAATGACAAAGGAACTGCTGGCACAGTGCGGCCTGGCGTCTGTAATTTCAGATAAAAAGATGCAGATTGGTATCAAGCCTAATCTTGTATCACCTTCCGAGGCTTCATGGGGAGCTACCACACATCCGGAAATTGTGGCGGGAATTATTGAGTATCTGCAGGAAAACGGATATGGAAATATTGCCATTCTGGAAGGCTCCTGGGTGGGAGATAAGACCACAGAAGCATACGAAGTATGCGGATATCGTGAACTAACGGAAAAATATCAGGTGCCTTTTTGGGATATGCAGAAAGACAAGGGGATTGAAAGAGATTGCAGGGGGATGAAACTGAATGTCTGTGAACGTGCGGCAAATATTGATTTTCTGATCAATGTTCCGGTATTGAAAGGCCATTGTCAGACAAAGATCACATGTGCATTGAAAAATATGAAAGGATTGATCCCCAATACAGAGAAGTGTCATTTTCATGCGATGGGACTGCATGAACCGATTGCACATCTGAATGCGGGGCTCCATCAGGATTTTGTCGTGGTTGATAACATTTGCGGGGATTCGGATTTCGAGGATGGCGGAAATCCGGTAGTGATGAACCGTATCTGGGCGGGACGGATCCGGTACTGATCGATTCTTATGTATGTCAGATCATGCATTATACAACGAAAGATGTACCGTATATTGAACTGGCAGAGAAGCTTGGGGTTGGAAGTACTGATCTGAAAAATTCCCACATCGTATACTGTGAGGAAAATGCCCGCAAAGAACTTCCGAAATCAAGAAAAGTGGTAGAACTTCAGGATGCAGTAGAAGAAGTAGAATCCTGCAGTGCCTGCTATGGTTATCTCATCCCGGCTCTGGAAATGCTTAAAAATGACGGCCTTTTCGAGAAACTGGACACGAAAATCTGCATCGGCCAGGGATACCGCGGAAAAACAGGAAAACTGGGTGTAGGTGCATGCACCTGTAAATTTGAACATAACGTAAAGGGATGTCCTCCAACAGAGAATCAGATTTATGATTTCCTGAAGCAGTATATTCTGGGAGAAAATAAATAATATGATATCAGGGGCCCAGGTTCAAAAAGTCGTTCGTGCCTGCATGATAAGACTTTTGAATCTGGAACCCTGTTTGATTTTACAATGCCATCTTTATCATCTGTATAATTTTATCCTGCTCAAATTTACTGCTGTCAAATGCCAGATGATACTGGGAAATATCTTTCCATTTCTTATCTGTAAAGTACTCATAATAAGTACGCCGTTCTTTATCCACTTTCTTAACCAGCTTCTGTGCACTTTTTTCTTCCCGTCCTGTACGCTCGATGACAGTCTGTACACGATACTCAAATGGTGCATGGATAAATACGCTCAGGCATTTATTGTCGAGGATGTGATTGGCGCATCGGCCAACGATCACACAATCTTCTTTCTCAGCAGCATCCAGAATAATCTTTCGCTGAAGATCAAAGAGCACATCATTCATGGGAACAAAGTGAAAATCGCTGTCCATCTGAAGTTCATGGTCAATGGGAAAACGCCACTGGCTGCCACGTTTCTCATCAACCTTGGCAAGCAAATCAAAAGGAATATTCTCTTTCTGAGCTGCAATATCGATCAGCTCTTTGTCATAAAAAGCAAATCCAAGCTCTTCTGCCAGAGCTTTACCGATCAGGCGGCCATTACTGCCGAGCATCCTGTTTATTGTAATCACGCGTTTACTCATAATCAAACCCTCCTTTATGACATCTCTGTTATTGAACGATATAGATTCAGGCGGATATTCGCAAATTGTACCTGTTATCTGCAATTAACAGTGATAAGTCTTTTATTTGTGAACATTATAACATTGATACTCGAAAAAATCCAGTAAAATATATAAAAAACCAAATATATTACGAAAATATTTGGGTACAGTGCACAAAAACGATTCGCAATGAAACAAATGATACAGTTAATCCGATAATATTTTGAAAAGTGTTTTTTTGGATAGTTTTATCAATAGACACTTTTGGCTGTCATATGCTAGAATTAGAGTAATATTTACAGCAAGCAGCAAAGCGGATGATATTGTCCGCCTGACCAGGATTACTGCCGAGACATACAAGCCAAAATTCCATTGCCGCAGGCAATCTGGAATGAATTTTGGCTACGTTACTGAGAACGGAGTGAACAGTAACAAAAATTTATTTATGAAATAGAGGATATTTATAGATTTTTTCTTTAAGCTATGGTATTATATTAAATTGGCTGTCTGACGACAGATCCGAGTCAAAATATTACAAGAGATATGAAAAGTATGTAAGAAAGGGATACGATACATAATGCTGAAAATCAAAAGCTATGTAAAGGTAAACAGTCTGGCGGAAGCTTATGAACTGAACCAGAAGAAAACAGCCCGTATTCTTGGGGGAATGGTCTGGATGAAAATGGGCAACAGAGCAATATCCACAGCGATTGATCTTTCCGGTCTGGGGCTGGATGCGATTTCTGAGAATGATGACGAATTTGTCATCGGATGTATGACTCCGCTTCATGACCTGGAGACAAATGAAGCTCTGAATACCTACACACATGGAGCTATGAAAGAAAGCCTTTGCCACATTGTAGGCGTACAGTTCAGAAACTGTGCCACTGTGGGAGGAAGCATTTATGGAAGATATGGTTTCTCAGATGTTCTGACCATGTTCCTGGGAATGGATACATGGGTAGAATTATATGATGCAGGCCGTATTCCACTGACTGAATTTGTAAATATGAAGAAGGACAATGACATCCTTGTAAATATCATCGTGCGAAAAGAGCCACTTCTTACCTGTTACTTAAGTCAGAGAAACATAAAAACAGATTTCCCGGTGCTGACCTGTGCAGCTTCTGTGATCGGAAATGAGGCAAGGACTGTGATAGGTGCCAGACCTGCACGTGCCATGATCGTGGAAGATAAGAAGCAGATCCTGAAGAATTTCCGGAACATGACAAAAAAGCAGAAGGAAGAGGCGATCGAAGCATTTGCAGAATATGCGGCAGAGAACGTTCCTACTGCAGGCAATATGCGAGGATCAAAGGAATACAGAACCCTTCTTGTAAAAGTACTGACAAGAAGAGCCTGGGAAGCAGTAGGAGGGATGAAAAATGAATATTAATTTCTGGCTTAACGGAGTGAACCGCCACGCAGAGATCTCCCCGGATACACTGCTGATCGATTTCTTAAGAGAACAGGGCTGTTTCAGCGTGAAAAGAGGCTGCGAAACTGCGAACTGTGGTCTTTGCACAGTTCTTATGGACGGTCGTCCGGTGCTTTCCTGCAGTACACTTGCAGCCCGCATTGAGGGTAAGAAAATCGTTACATTGGAAGGAATGCAGAGAGAAGCGCAGGAGTTTGGAAGCTTTCTGGCGAATGAAGGTGCGGAACAGTGCGGTTTCTGCAATCCGGGATTTATCATGAATGTATTTGCGATGCTCAACGAGATCAAAGATCCCACAGAGGAGCAGATCAAAGAATATCTTGCGGGAAATCTGTGCAGATGTTCCGGTTTTGTTTCCCAGACAAGGAGTATCCTGAAGTTCCTGAAATATAAGAAAGCACAGGAGGAAGCATAAAGATGAAATATGTAAATCAACCTGTACGTAAAACAGATGCAATGTCACTGGTAACCGGAAAGCCTGTCTATACAGATGATCTGGCACCAAGGGACTGCCTGATCGTGAAGATACTGAGAAGTCCCCACGCCAACGCCTGGGTGGAAGATATTAAAACAGGTACTGCCGAGAAGGTGGCCGGAATTGCATGTATCCTTACTTATAAAAATGTGCCTCAGAAACGTTTTACCCTTGCCGGCCAAACTGCACCGGAGATGAGTCCGGATGACAGACTGATTCTTGACCGTCATGTACGTTTTGTGGGAGATGCAGTTGCCATTGTTGCGGGTGAGACAGAAGAGGCGGTAGATAAAGCATTGAAGAGAATCCGCGTAGATTACCGCGTGGAGACACCGGTTCTGGATATCCACAAGGCAAAAGATAATCCGATCCTGGTCCATCCGGAGGATGACTGGAAGCTGAAAATTCCTCTTGGCGGAGACAACAAAAGAAACTTATGTGCATCCGCAGTGGAAGAACATGGAAATGTAGATGAAGTTCTGGCAAAGTGTAAATATACTGTAGAGCGCACTTATCATACAAGAGCAAACCAGCAGACTATGATGGAGACTTTCCGCACAGCCTGCTATATGGATCATTTCGGCAGACTGATCGTTCTGTCCTCAACACAGATCCCATTCCATGTGCGAAGGATCGTTGGAAGGGCACTGGACATTCCTGCTTCCAAAGTACGTGTGATCAAGCCAAGGATCGGTGGCGGCTTTGGTGCAAAGCAGACCTCTGTCAGTGAGATCTATCCGGCGATCGTGACCTGGAAAACAGGCCGCCCGTCCAAGATGATCTTCTCCAGATATGAATCCATGATCTGCTCTTCACCGCGTCATGAGATGGAGATCACAGTACGCGCAGGTGCAGATGAAAATGGTATCATCAAGGCAATTGATCTTTATACTTTGTCCAACACTGGGGCATACGGAGAACACAGTTCTACAACAGTAGGACTCAGCGGTCATAAATCAATCGCTCTTTACAGACATACAGAGGCCTACAGGTTTGCTTTTGATGTTGTCTATACAAATGTGCAGGCTGCAGGTGCCTATCGTGGTTATGGTGCAACCCAGGGTATTTTTGCAGTGGAATCTGTAGTAAATGAGCTGGCACATAAGATGGGAATGGATCCTGTTAAGGTAAAAGAAATGAATATGCCTGTAGAGGGCGGTCCTCTTCCGGGATATCCGGATGTTCCTTATGCACAGAGCTGTTCCATGGACCGCTGTATGGCGCGCGCCAAAGAGATGATGGACTGGGATTCCAAATATCCATGCAGGGATATGGGAAATGGCAAGGTCCGCGGAGTCGGTGTTGCCATGGCTATGCAGGGATCCTCTATTGCAGGAGTTGACGTAGGCGGCGCAGATATTAAGCTGAATGAAGATGGTTCTTATACACTGGCACTTGGATGTACGGATATGGGAACAGGCTGTGATACCGTTATGGCGCAGATTGCGGCTGACTGTCTGAATACGCCTATGGATAACATAGTAGTATTCAGTGTGGATACGGATATTTCTCCTTATGATTCCGGCTCCTATGCTTCCGCTACAACCTATACCACCGGTGTAGCGGTTATGAAGGCCTGTGAGGAGCTGAAGAAAAAAATCTGTAAGCTTGGCGCAGAGATGATGGAAGTAGATGAGGGAAAAGTTGATTTTGACGGATCCTGTGTATTCTATGATGAGACACTTGAGATAAGCGATGGGGCAGACGGAAATGCAGCAGGTCATATGACAGATGCAGAAGAGGGCTATAGTGTTGATATGGATGCCATCAGTTCTGAAAATGCCCAGAAGAAAGTTTCATTGGAAGATATCGCATTAAAGAGCACTTTCTTTAACAATATCGAGCTTCAGGTTGTGAAACAGCATTCTTCACCGATCTCGCCGCCACCGTTTATGGTAGGTATGGCAGAAGTAGAGGTGGATACAGAGACAGGCAGTGTGGATGTTCTGGATTATGTGGCGGTTGTTGACTGCGGTACACCGATCAATCCGAATCTTGCACGTGTACAGACGGAGGGCGGTATTGCACAGGGAATTGGCATGGCTCTCTGGGAAGATGTACAATATACAGATAAAGGTAAGATCCGCAACAACTCTTTTATGCAGTATAAGATCCCAACCAGACAGGATATCGGAAATATCCGCGTGGATTTCGAGTGCAGTTACGAAAAGAGCGGTCCTTTTGGTGCCAAATCCATTGGTGAGCTTGTAATTGATACTCCATGTCCGGCACTGGCTGAGGCAATTTATAATGCAACAGGTGTGCGTCTGACAGAGCTTCCGATGACTCCTGAGAAGATTGCCATGGAGATTTTGAAAAACCGCGAATCCATCCGGTCAGGGACAAAGGTGGAAGAATGAGAGAATTATGCCTTGCCTGTGCAGGTTTTGCCCTGGAATTTATAGTTTTTTATGCAGCAGGCATTGTTCTGGTCCGGATATTGAAAGTAAAAGGGGATTGTTCCCTGACTTTCATACTGGGATATCTGGTTTACTTTGCAGTGTTTGAACTGGTGATCGTACCGATGACACTGAAATGGGTATCCCTGACAGCTGCGGCTTATATATGGGCAGGAATCATGGCTCTGGTTATCTGCGCAGCTGTGATCTGCACAATAAAAAAACAACGGAGAATACGTGCCGGACAAACGGAAACATGCAGTGGAATTTTTGGAAGCATTTCTGAAATATGGAAAAATCACTCTGTGATGATTATCCTTGCAGGTGCCGTAGTATTGCTGCAGTGTCTGATTGTGATCTTTTACGAGGATACAACAGTAGATGCGGCGTATTATGTAGGTACAGTGAGTACTTCTGTATACACAGATACTCTTGGCAGATATAATCCCTTTAACGGAGCGATCCAGAAGGCATTTCAGGCCAGATATGTTTTTTCCGCATATCCGATGCATAATGCAGTGTGGTGCAGACTTCTGGGAATCCATCCCATTGTGCAGGCAAAGCAGGTAATGTCATGTATGAATGTAGTGACTGCCAATCTGATCATTTATCAGATCGGTAAGAGACTGTTTGACGGAAACAGGAAGAAAGCAGATCTGATGCTTGTCTTTGTCTGTGTTTTACAGCTGTTTTGCGGTACGATTTATTCCTCCGGAACTTTTTTCTTTACCAGAAGCTACGAGGGAAAAGCTATCCTTGCCAACATTGCCATCCCTTCAGTTCTCATGTGTGCCGTCTGGTATCTGCAGGAGAAAAACAGCAGGAATGTCTGGATCATATTGTTTGTCACAGCGGTCAGTGCGCTGACATTTTCCGGTTCTGCTATCATCTTTCCTATCGTGATCGCAGCGGGAATGGCTCCGGCGGCAGTTATGAATAAGAGATTTTCGGGGCTGGTATATTGTGCAGTGTGTATGCTTCCATCGGCATTATATGCAGCTGTATTTTTTGCATGCAGAATCGGTCTGCTGACGCTGGCTGCATCATAATACAGAAAGGAGAAAAAAATGGCAGGTGTAACAATTCAGGAACTGGGACTGCGCTTTGTTGATGCATGTATGAGGCTGTACTGGGGTTCCTGCTGGTATCCTCTTCTGTTTGCTGTAGGACTGATCTGCACACTGGTCCTGGGGAGAAAAAGAAAGTCCGGGATATTTGTCGGCTATACAGTATTTCTGCTGCTGACAGTATATAATCCGCTGGTTGTAAAATATCTTATCGCAAAGGTGAAGTTTGAGAATGAATATTACCGGTTTATCTGGATTCTTCCTGTGATCCCGGCGGTTGCCTACTATGGAGTCAGACTTGTGACCGCTTTTAGAAAGACCTGGATAAAAGTTCTTATGGCTGCAGCTGTGCTGACAGGTTTTGTGATCCTGGGAAATCCGCTGGACGGGGTAGTGACCAATTTTGCAATGGCAGAGAATATTTATAAGGTGCCCAATGATCTGCGTGCAGTCTGCGACGTGATCCACCAGAACCAGGAGAATGATTTTCCAAGGGTTGTTTTTGACGGCAGTCTTAACAGCATTGTGCGACAGTATGATGCGGGGATCGCCACTGTAATAAGCAGAAATGCAAGTATCTACAGATCAGGCAGTACAGTGGCGGGAAACTATGATGAGAACAGCAGTTTCTATAAAAGACAGAAAGCATTGCTAGATGTGATCGATTATCATATCTATGAAGATAAAGAAGGGTTTCAGGCTGCGTTGAAGAAATCAAAGACAGATTTCGTAGTAACACAGATCGGGCTGGTTGACCATGATTTTCTGACAGAGTGTGGTTGTGAACTGATCGCACAGACGGAATCCTGCTACATTTACAGATTTGATTATAGCAAGCCTCGTAAATAATGCATATTGATCCGGCTCATCAGAGCGTGAAATTCTGCCAAGCTGTTTCAAATGCATTAATTAAGAAGCGTGCTATGATCGAAATATCATATATCTTACAAGAGAAGGAGAAAAGAAATGAAAAGTAACATAAAAAGACTTTCACTCTGCCTTTCAGCACTGATGCTGCTGATACTGGCAAGTCCGCTGACTGTACTTGCAGCAGAGGAAGAGGTGGCTGCATCTGCGAAATTTTACGGCACATTCTGGTCGTTGGTTCCGCCGCTTGTTGCCATTGCACTGGCACTGATCACCAAAGAAGTATACAGTTCACTGTTTGTAGGAATACTGGTTGGTGCACTGTTCTACTCTAATTTTAATTTCGAAGGAACAATCCTTCATATTTTTGAAGGCGGAATGATCAGCGTTCTGACAGATTCTTATAATATGGGTATCCTGATCTTCCTTGTTATTCTGGGAACCATGGTATGCCTGATGAACAGGGCAGGCGGTTCCGCAGCATTCGGACGCTGGGCCGGTAAGAGGATTAAAAGCAGAGTTGGTGCGGAACTCTCAACCATCATTCTTGGTATACTGATCTTTATTGACGATTATTTTAACTGTCTGACAGTAGGAAGCGTTATGCGTCCTGTGACAGATAAGCACAATGTGTCCCGCGCAAAGCTGGCGTACCTGATCGATGCCACAGCAGCACCGGTATGTATCATTGCACCGATTTCTTCATGGGCTGCGGCAGTCAGCGGATTTGTAGAAGGAGAGGATGGAATTACCCTGTTTGTACATGCAATTCCCTATAACTTCTACGCACTGCTTACGATCTTCATGATGGTGGCAATGGTTCTTATGAAAGTAGAATTCGGAACAATGGGAGTTCATGAGACAAATGCTTTAAAAGGTGATATCTACACAACACCTGCACGTCCTTATGCAAACGCGGCTGAAGATGAGAAAAGTAATCCGCGTGGCAAGGTGATCGATCTTCTGATCCCGATTGTAAGCCTTGTAATATGCTGCGTAATCGGTATGATCTATACAGGTGGTTTCTTTAGCGGAACTGATTTTGTAACTGCATTTTCACAGAGTGATGCATCTGTGGGACTGGTGTCTTGGAAGCTTCTTCGGACTGGTTATCACGATTGTTTTATATCTGATACGTCGTGTTATGAATTTCAGAGACTGTATGGCGTGTATTCCGGACGGATTCAAGGCAATGGTACCTGCAATCCTGATCCTTACTTTTGCCTGGACATTGAAGGCCATGACAGACAGCCTTGGTGCATCTGTATTTGTATCTGCA
>NZ_JBWJVP010000028.1:0-22475 GCF_056339915.1 Blautia sp. ZXY-1-B12
CCATATTGTTTTGATATTAACACAATATGGGAAATTTTTCAATCGCTCTTCTTGAGAACAGTCGTCATTAACTGTTGCTGAGTTACTGTTCGCTCCGTTCTCAGTAACGTAGTCAAAATTCATTCCATATGAAAAAACAGCGTCGAAAAATATTTCATTTCATGTGCATTTGCAGGATACTTAGATATTCTTGGCCGCCAAAAATCTGCGTTATGAGCCATCAAGGACACTGTCTGAGCGAAGCGAGTTTGTCCTTGATGGCTCATGCTTTTAGCAGATTTTTGACGGCTTAGAATATCTTAGTGTCCGAAACCGCACATGAAATGAAATATTTTTTGACGCGTCCCTACTGAATTAAAAAAAGCCCTCTGACCAGCATTCCCACATACCAGCCAAAGAACCTTTTTATACCAGGATTATCTTTTAAATTCCTAAAGCAATCTCCATCATCCTGTTAAATGAAGTCTGTCTGGCCTCCGCAGAAATTGCCTCGTCCCTGAAAACATGATCCGAAATCGTAAGAATCCCCAGTGCCTCCTTACCGGCTCTCGCAGCATTCATAAACAGCGCCGCACACTCCATCTCCACACAGAGAACCCCCATCTTTCTCCATGCCTTCGAACTCTCCGGATTATCTCCATAGAACACATCTGAAGATACAACAGAACCCACACGAACCGGTGTACCCTGTTCCTTCGCAACCTCTACTGCCCTTGCAACCAGTTCATAACTTGCTGTAGGAGCAAAAGTCCCCGGCAGCTGATACTGGCTTGCATAATTTGAATCCGTACATGCACTCATAGCGATCACAACGTCCATTACGCTTACATCATCCTGCAGCGCGCCCGCCGAACCGATACGGATGATCTTCTCTACATCATAAAAATTATAAAGCTCATAACTGTAAATACCCATAGACGGCATCCCCATACCGCTGCCCATGACAGATATCTGCTCACCCTTATAAGTTCCGGTATAACCAAACATATTTCTCACTGTGTTAAAACATACCGGATTCTCCAGATATGTCTCCGCAATATACTTCGCACGCAGCGGATCTCCCGGCATCAGAACCTTCTTTGCAATATCACCTTTCTTTGCACTGTTGTGTGGTGTTGGAATACTCATAATCACCCTCTCCTTTCCCGTAATGCTACATCACTGCATTATTTATCATCACCTGTAAGCCGCAGCACATCCCTGATCTCTTCTTCATCCATATCAAGAATGATTGCCAGCTCCTCTACACTGAACTTTGAACTTTCATCCTCTTCATCCTCTGTAAGTTCCCGGACTGCCGCTTCCAGCTTCTCCACCTTTGCTACCAGATAGTCATCCTCAAATTTCCTCTGTGTCTGCTCCTCGATAGCATGGCGGATCCCACACCGGATACGTCCAAGCAGCCATTTCTCATCTTTCTCTTCCGGTTCTTCCTCTCCCAGAGCCATCAGAAGGCTTATATTTGCCTCCTGAATCAGATCAGCGATAAAAATCTCCTCACAGTTCATTTCAACCGCCATTTCGGCTGCTGCATGCAGATACTTCTGTGACAGCTCTGCCTGTGCCAGAGCATCTCCCTTTGAAAGCAGTTCAAAAAGTTCTTCCGCACTTCTCTCTCCCTGCTCCTGTTCTTCAAGACCTTCCAGATATTCTTTCAGATATGCCTCTTCCTCCGCTGTCAGAGGAACTTTTTCTTCTTTTTCTTCGGATACTTCTTCCGGGCCGGTCTGAGATGTTGCTGAAATCTCCTCCGCACCTTCAATGGAAATACCTTTTAATTTTAAATACTGTAATATCTTGATCAGCTGTGACTTGTCCAGATCAAGTTCGCCAAAGCATTCCTTTATCTGTTCCGGTTTCAACACTTTGCCATTCTTCTCTCCAAGTTCACACACCTCTGTAAGTTTCTGCTGAAATTTCTGTATATCCATAGTCAAAATCTCCCTGTCCTGTTTATAACTTAACTATACAACAAAAAACTATGTCTGTAAAACAAAAAAAGCACCGTTTTAACCGGTACTTTTCTGAATGCGGATAACAGGACTTGAACCTGCACGGGAAGCCCACTGGTACCTAAAACCAGCGCGTCTGCCAATTCCGCCATATCCGCATTTTCTCATATTCTCAGAGTGTACCTGAAAAATCATTCTCGCACTCTGCAAAAGCAATAAAATAGCGGAAACCTCACAGAAGATTTCCGCTATTAATGAAGCATCGGGGATTCGAACCCCGGACAACTTGATTAAAAGTCAAGTGCTCTACCGACTGAGCTAATGCTCCATATAAAAGACTGGGCTAGCTGGATTCGAACCAGCGAATGCAGCAGTCAAAGTGCTGTGCCTTACCGCTTGGCGATAGCCCAAAGGCGAAGGGTGGATACAGGGATTCGAACCCTGGGCCTCCAGAGCCACAATCTGGCGCGCTAACCAACTGCGCTATACCCACCACAGCGTGCCTGAAGGGATTCGAACCCCCGACCCACGGCTTAGAAGGCCGTTGCTCTATCCAGCTGAGCTACAGACACATCTCTCTGTACATACAGAGAAGCGGGTGATGGGAATCGAACCCACGTATCTAGCTTGGAAGGCTAGTGTTCTACCATTGAACTACACCCGCATTTCGCTGAAACGGTAATGTTGTTGTTACAGCAGTCGGGGTGACAGGATTCGAACCTGCGGCCTCCTGGTCCCAAACCAGGCGCTCTAGCCAAGCTGAGCCACACCCCGCTGTTTTTCTTTATTTATTTGTGCTTCGTTGTCCGACGCAAGACATATTATATGTTAAGCAACCCCAAATGTCAACACCTTTTTTCAATTTTTTTTGATTTTTTTTAAAAAAGCGATTTTTTATCCCTCAAAAAGTCCCTGAAACCCGCTAAACACAAGGCTTTGCGGGCTTTTCACTTTTTTCGAAAAAATTGTTTTTTTTGTTCGCAAAAAGGGATTTTTTACTGGTTTTTGAGATTTTTTGTAAAAAAATATTTTTTTTGCACAATAAAAAAATCTTAACTTTTTTAATTTTTCTTCTATTCTTTTACTGTCACGTATCTGTAAAAAGAGGTATTGCCGTTATCCGATCAACAATACCTCAAAAATATACAGTCAGATGAGTCAGGCGGATATTCGCAACCTCCGCAAGTAACTTACCTGATTCAGTTAAATAATTTTTCAGAGGTATCTGATCTCGACCTGAGGATCTTTTCCCTCTTCTATCTGCATAACTGCATAGCTTGGTCTGCGGCCTCTCTGACGCGGGTAGGTAAGACTGCCGGGATTAATTATCAGAATCCCATCCTCATTCTCGATCACAGGCATGTGAGTATGACCATACATTGCAATCTTACATCCCTTAGCCTGCGCATTCTCAACAAGTTTATCATAATCCCGGGACACAAAATAATGATGTCCATGTGTAACCAGTATCTTATGTCCCTCCAGAGTAACCTCTTCCTCATAGGGAAGGTCTGTAAAAAAGTCATTATTTCCTGCGACAATCGTACATGGGCACTCTGCCAGTGCCTCAATGAAAATCTCTCTGCCTTCCACATCCCCGCAGTGGATCAGATAATCAAAGGGAGCTTCTCTGAGCACTGTCTCTTCCAGATTCTCATCCTGTCCATGAGTATCGCTGACGATCAGTACCTTCATTTCAGTTCATCCTTTATGGCACGTAATGCTTTTCCCCTGTGGCTGATCTTATTTTTCTCTTCGCCGGAAAGCTCTGCAAGAAGTACATCCATATTCCGGCAGGTAGAAGATCGGATCATAGCCGAAGCCGTTCTCTCCCTTCTCCTCATAGCCTATACGGCCTTCCATTGTTCCACGCACTGTTTTTACACTTCCATCCGGAAAAGCCGCTGCAACGGCGCATACGAACCTTGCAGTACGCTTCTCGTCCGGAACTCCGTTCAGTCTCTCTATCAGACTTGCATTTTTGATATGATATGAGGTATCTTCTCCCATATAACGGGCAGAATAAATGCCCGGCTCTTTATTCAGATAGTCAATCTCCAGACCGGAATCATCTGCCAGAGTGATCTCCCCTGTCAGTTCACAGATTGTCTTCGCCTTAATCACAGCATTTTCCTCAAAAGTAGAACCATTCTCTACAATATCTGCATGGATTCCCGCTTCTTTCATAGAAACAACCTCTACATCCATATCTGCAAGGATCTCGTGGATTTCTCTCATTTTATCCTGATTTCCGGTAGCAAAAATTATTTTTTTCATAATCCTTTGTATCCTCTTTTTATTTTGATTTTTCGCAATTACAGAAACACTCAGTTACGGTTTTTCTTTGGTGGACGTGGTCCAAGGAACTGATAGTAATAGGTCTTAAGCATACCATTATAGATCTTACGGTTTTTATCTGCTTTTCGCCCGATATCGTTCTCCGCTTTCTCATAAGATGTGATCAGATACATGGACCACTTGTCAAGCCTTTCATAGCTTTCCCCGATTTCACGATAAAGCTGAGTTAAATTCTCTTTTTCTTCCAGTCGTTCCCCATAAGGAGGGTTTGTGATGATGAATCCATATGGTTTGGGATGGCGGAGATCTTTTACCGCTCTCTGCTGGAAATGGATCAGCTTGTCCACACCTGCCATTTTTGCATTAGCTCTGGCAGCCTTCAACGCCTCAGGATCAATGTCAAAGCCCTGGATATCTGTTTCAATATTAAGATTTATCCTGTCCTGTGCCTCTTCATTTGCATCATACCAGCATTTTCTCGGAACCAGATGCTTCCATTCCTCAGCAAGGAAGGAACGGTTCATGCCGGGTGCAATATCTGCTGCCATCATTGCTGCTTCAATAGGAAAGGTACCGCTTCCGCAGAAAGGATCTACCAGAATCCTGTCTTTATTCCATGGCGTAAGCATGATCAGAGCAGATGCCAGTGTTTCTGTGATCGGAGCTTTCACTGTCATTTTACGATATCCTCTTTTATGCAGAGATACCCCTGAGGTATCAATACCGATCGTGGCCACATCTTTCATAAATGCCACGCGGATAGGAAAGCTTGCCCCATCCTCTTCAAACCAGGACACCCCGTATACGCCCTTCAGACGCTCTACAATGGCTTTTTTCATAATGGACTGGATATCAGACGGGCTAAAGAGCTTACTCTTCACAGAATTGGCCTTGGCAACCCAGAATTTCCCATCCTTGGGAATATAATTTTCCCATGGCAGGGCTTTTGTCTTTTCAAAAAGCTCGTCAAAGGTTTCTGCCTTTACTTCTGCTACTTTCAGCAGGATTCTTTCTGTGGAACGCAGAAAGATATTGGCATCTGCGATTCCCTGTGCATCTGCCTCGAATGTTACTTTTCCATCCTCTACTTTGGTAATCTCATAGCCCAGATCAAGGATCTCACGTTTCAGCACAGCTTCCATACCGAAATGACATGGAGCGATCAGTTCAAATTTTTCCATTCTTTATCCTTTCTATATGTAGATGGGACTTCCCTATAATTCTATGCTCTTAACAATATTTCCCTCAAAATCCTTAATTGTAAACACACCGTCCTCAAAGATCGCATATGTAGGCGGGTTTCCTTCTTTTGGAATGGAAACAGAACCCGGGTTGAGAAGTACATAGCCTTCTTTCTGCTCTGCTTTCAGTACATGGGTATGTCCATGGATCAGAATATCTCCTTCCTGGATTGGAGGCAGATTATTTTCATTGTAAATATGCCCATGTGTGGCATAAAAGGTTCTTCCATCCAGGTTCAGAATACAGTAGTCTGCCATAACCGGAAACTGCAGGACCATCTGATCGACCTCAGCTTCACAATTCCCACGTACAGCATAAATTTCTTTCTTCATGTCATTAAGCATGGAAATGACCTGTTTGGGAGCATATTCTCTGGGAAGATCATTTCTCGGGCCATGATAGAGCAGATCGCCCAGCAGTACCAGGCGTTCTGCCTTTTCTTCTTTATAGGCATCCAGCATTTTTTCTGCAGTAGTATGCAGAACCATGGACATCTGATGCAAACATATATTTCATAGTTTTGTGTCTCCTCTTTTATAGTGTGCCGACAAGTTGATTCTTGAAACAATCTTGCAGGATAAATTTTTTTATTTCAAGGCGGAGGAAGGAGGCGTAGCGGTGGCTACGGCGACCGACGACAACGCGGAAATAAGAAATTTAGACGCAAGATTGTTCGAGAAATCAACTTGTTGGCACAATAGGTATGCCGACAGATTGATTTCTGAAATAACCTGAAGATATACCGGTTCGTATTTTTTCTCTTACACCTTATCATGCTTATGGCGAAATTACAAGATTTCTTCCCCGATATGCTCCAAAACCGCCTATAACAGACCTGGTACAGTACCCAAGCTTTGCAAGCTGCCTTGCAAGCAGAAGGCTTGCCCCGCCCCTGTCGCAGTACAGAACCAGTATTTTCCCTTTTGGAAAGGCTGTATATCCGTCTATTTCTCCATATGGCATGTTTACGGCTCCTTTTACATGACTGTGCATATAAGACTCTTTTTCTCTCAGATCTATGATCAACGTGTCCCTTCGGCCCACATAATAATCCAGCATTTTTGCAGAAATCGTTTCCACCGGAAACATGGCAGACTCCTTTTTGTTATATCATATGATATCAGGGACAGATGTGCCACTGCCTGACAAAAAACAGCCGACACATAAATTGGCTCACAGCAGATCAGGAGGGGCATTTCCCCCTCCTGATCCAATCAATATCTGTCTTCTTCTGAGCTGTAAGACTGGGAAGTTTTATTTTTTGCTTTACTTCTACAATCTGTCTCGTTTTTGCTTTTCACACTGTTTTTTGCATTACCAGCATGGTTCATTTCATTGCCATAGCTGTTCTTATCTGAAGTTCCTGTGTAATTTCTGCTGTTTTTACTCTCAGATTCATAGTTTTTTGCCATTATTATTTTCCTCCTGATGAGATTTATCTGCCCGGATCTCCTGATACTCTGCAAAATCCGGTTTTTTTCTTCCACACTTCATCGCTGAAAGTGCTTCACATTGACTATTATCCCAAAAACCGGGGGGAATATTCATCAAAATATGTTGCTTTTTTCACCAAGCTATATTATAATCATAGCTGTAAAAAGAATTTACCCTTCAAAAATTTTTTTTACATAAACCCCTTATTTAATTATTTATACTCCCCTTGAAAGTCCCGGCAGCTCCCCTGCCGGGGCTTTCTCTTTGTATTTATTCGGCTGCGAATCACTTGATAACAATTTCAGAAAAACTGCAAAAAACAGCATCGCCGGTCTCATGATCTGCGATGCTGCTCTGTTTTTTATATTCTTCTTTTCCTATTCATTTTCATATGCGCCGGCAAACAGTTTGTTTCTCAACATTTACCAGATTTCAGACTCTACTGCTGCTCTTTCAATAGAAAGACCTTTCATATAGCTGTCCATAAATGCATTGAATCCAGCCACACCTTCCGGTTTTGGATCCAGTGTGCTGCTTTCCTGATCTGCAAACACTTTATTATCAAGGAAGCTTTCCAGAGTCTCACCTTCTTCTTTATTTACCAGATAAGAAGCAAGAAGTGCGATTCCCCACGCTCCGCCCTCACCTGCAGTAGCCATTACAGATACCGGTGCATTGACAGCATCTGCCAGAATCTGCTGTCCTACGCCTTTTGTCTTGAATAATCCTCCATGACCAAGAAGACGGTCTACTTTTACATTTTCTTTCTCAAACAGAAGGTTCAGACCTACCCTCATGGCTCCAAGGCATGTATACAGATTGGTTCTCATAAAGTTTGCAAGATTGAATTTGCTCTCAGGAGAACGTACAAATAACGGGCGTCCTTCTTCAAAGCCTGTCATATGCTCGCCTGAGAAATAGCAGTAAGACAGAAGTCCGCCACAGTCCGGATCTCCTTCAAGTGCTTTATTATAAAGGGTTCCGAACAGTTTGTTCATATCCCCTTCCATACCCATAGCTTCTGCAAACTCTTTAAATATATTTACCCATGCATTCAGGTCAGAAGTACAGTTGTTGGAATGAGCCATAGCTACCAGATGTCCGGACGGAGTGGTAACCATATCAATTTCTTTATAAGGTCTGGAAAGCTCTTTTTCCAGAACGATCATGGCAAATACAGAAGTTCCTGCGGAAACATTACCCGTACGTACTGCTACACTGTTTGTGGCAACCATGCCTGTTCCTGCATCACCTTCCGGAGGGCACATCGGGATTCCGGCTTTCAGTTTTCCTGTTACGTCGAGAAGTTTCGCACCTTCTTCTGTAAGAACACCGGCATCTTCACCTGCAACAAGGGCTTTCGGCATAATATCGCGAAGTTTCCATGAGAATCCATAAGGAGCAACCAGTTCATCGAATTTATCAACCATCTCCTGGTTGTAATCTGCCTTTGTGGTATCAATCGGGAACATACCTGCTGCGTCACCGATACCGAGAACTCTCTTTCCTGTCAGTTTCCAGTGGACATAAGCCTCCAGAGTTGTAATATAATCGATATCTTTTACATGTTCCTCGCCATTAAGAATTGCCTGGTACAGATGTGCGATACTCCATCTCTGAGGAATATTGTAATTAAACAGCTCCATCAGCTTTTCACTGGCTTCCCCTGTAATATTATTTCTCCATGTACGGAATGGTACAAGAAGTTCTCCCTCTTTGTTAAATGGCATATATCCATGCATCATGGCGCTGACGCCAAATGCACCTACAGATTCCAGTTCTATGTCATATTTTGCCTTCACATCCCTTGCCATATCCTGATAACAGTCCTGAATGCCTGTCCAGATATCATCAAGGCTATATGTCCAGACACCGTTTTCATAACGATTTTCCCATTCATGACCGCCAGATGCGATTGGCTGATTTTTATCATCTACAAGTACTGCTTTGATCCTGGTAGAACCAAATTCAATACCAAGCGCTGTTTTGTTAGCGAGAATCGCTGCTTTTGCTTCTGCTGCTCCCATTTTTATGTACCTCCCTGTTTCTCTGTTATTTATGATTACAGATCATTCGACAATCTATAATCATATATTGTTTGTACACCAATATTATTGCATTTCTTTTATTGTTTTACCATGGAAATTTTACGGTTTTAACATACTTTTTATTACTTTAAACTTCTCAGGGCGGCCATTCCAGGCAGTTAATTTCAGCCTGATATGACAGCCTCTGTATTAATTACAAAAATTATTATTTTCTGAATGCAAGTTCATTCCATCTCAGTTCATTCTTGAAATCACGAATATTTGTATCTTTATCAATGTAAACAGCTTCAATACCCATAGCTGCTGCCCAGTCACCCATCTGCTCTGCTGTCAGGTCATAGGAAAATGCTGTATGGTGGGCTCCGCCTGCAAGGATCCATGCTTCTGCACCTGTCTTAAGATTTGGCTGTGGTGTCCAGAATGCACTTCCTACAGGAAGCTTCGGCATCGGTTTCTCAACCTTCTTGCATTCCACATCGTTGATGATCAGACGGAAACGGTCTCCAAGATCGATCAGGGATGTTGCAATACCCGGGCCTGTCTTGCTTGTGAATACAAGTCTTGCAGGATCTTCTCTGTCACCCATGGAAAGCGGGCATACTTTAATGCCGATCTTACCATCTGCGACAGACGGGCATACCTCAAGCATATGAGACTGAAGGATTCCTTCTTTTCCAGGTACAAAGTTATATGTATAGTCTTCCATCATGGAAGTTCCTTTTGCATCTTTTACACCAGCTGTCATGATCTTCATCAGACGAACCATTGCAGCTGTCTTCCAGTCGCCTTCTGCACCGAATCCATAGCCTTTTTCCATAAGTCTCTGGATTGCAAGTCCGGGAAGCTGTTTAAGAGCACCCAGATCTCCAAAGTGTGTAACGATTGCCTGATAATTTTTCTCTTCCAGGAATTTCTCAAATCCGATCTCAATCTGAGCCTGAACTGCTACATGACGTTTAAATTCTTCCGGATCTCTTCCCTCAAGAAGAATATCATATTTGCTGTAGTATTCATCTACCAGCGCATCTACATCACCTTTAGCTACATCTTTTACATAATCAGCAATCTCATTTACAGGATAAGCATCAACTTCCCATCCGAATTTGATCTGTGCTTCTACTTTATCACCTTCTGTAACAGCTACGTTTCTCATGTTATCTGCTACACGACATACGCGGATATGGCTGCTCTCCATGATACCAACTGCTGTACGCATCCAGGAAGCAAGTCTTTCCTGAACATCTTTATCTGCCCAGTGTCCGACAATAACTTTTCTTTCGATTCCCATTCTTGTAACAATATGACCATATTCACGACCGCCATGAGCAGACTGGTTTTCATTCATAAAATCCATATCAATGGTATCATAAGGAATCTCCTCATTAAACTGTGTATGAAGATGGCAAAGCGGTTTTCTGTATTCTTTCAGACCAAGAATCCATGATTTTGCCGGTGAGAAAGTATGCATCCATGTGATAACACCTGCACAGTCCTCATCTGCATTTGCCTCATTAAATGTTTTACGGATCAGTTCGTTTGTGATCAGTGTTGGTTTCCATACTAATTCAAATGGAAGAACACCACTCTTGTTTAATTCCTCAACAATGATTCTGGAATGCTCAGCAACTTTTCTTAAGCACTCATCTCCGTAAAGATCCTGTGAACCTGTACAAAACCAGAACTTATAGTTTCTTCCTGTTTTCATGATAAAATTCCTCCCGGATTTATTTTTATTTTTTATTTATTTCATTTGTTTACAATATTTTTCTGCATGATCCCCGTATGATCAGTTCCGGATAAATCAGTCTTTCAACCTTACTTTCTTCTTCAGGAACTCCGTTGATCTTCTCAAGTATAAGCTCTGCTGCCATTTCTCCCAGCTTTTCCTGCGGATGAGCTATCGTTGTGATTCCGCTTCCTCGCTGAGCATACAGTGAATTGTCATAACCGGTAATGGAAATATCATCCGGTATCCTGACTCCCATTTTCTCCAGTTCTTCCATAACCTGAACAGCAATCTGATCATTGTAACAGACGATTCCATCCGGAAGCTGTCCGCTCTGTACCATTTCTTTTGCCATCAGTGCAGGTTTTACTTTCCTGTCCTCTGTATGAAACCAGACAACATCATCAGGATCATAGGCAATCCCTGACTCCTGTAAGGCCTTCACATATCCCTTGTGGCGCTCCAGTCCCTGCATATCGTCTGCCTTAAAGAAACCCTTGATCTTTTTATGTCCCAGTTCCAGCAGATATTTTGTTACAAGATAGCCTCCCTGTGCATCATCCATAAGAATATGAGGTTTATCCCTCATTTCTGAATAGATTCCCTGAATAAACACATACGGAATTTCAAATTTATCCAGATTCTGATAAAGATTTCTGTGTTTACAGATCATCTCACTTTTGCTTGGTTCAATGATCAGTCCATCAATATCTTTCTTCAGAAGTTCCTCCAGACATCTGGCCTCTTTCTGTCTGCTGTTTGCTGTGTTTTTCAGGATAATACTGTAACCGCTTTCTGAAAGGACATTATCCATTCCCTGTATCAGTCTCGGAAAAATATAATCAGAAATATATGTGGTCACTACCGCAATATTCTTTGAATTCTTTATATGGCGCATATTCTCAGAGCAATAAGTACCTCTTCCGTGAAATGCCTCTACATATCCGTCCTGCTCCAGGATTCCCAGTGCTTTACGAACTGTATGTCTACTCAAGGAATATTTCTGTGAAAGCTCGTTTTCTGAAGGAAGCTTCTCTCCCGGTCGGATAGCTCCTGACATAATATCACTTCTAAGCTGTTCCATCAGTGAGAAATATTTCGGCTTTCCATTATCTGTCATGTCTTCTTCCCTCCTGTATTTAGGATACAACTTGTACGCACGTACGAACAAGTTGTTTTTTATGCATAAATTATACAAAATATCGAGAGATTTTTCATTAGTTTTTTCCAAAACACCTCGAGGGATAGTGATGTGTGAACAGTAACAGTTCATCCTTTACGAAAGTTACCAATATCCGATTGATTTCAACATCACTTCGGCTCAGCTTTTTCTATACCATAACATTCATGGCAAATCCCATGTACCGCCATACGTATTTCTTTATCCAGACGTGAATTACAGGTGATCAGAGTCACCATTCTCTCCCTTTCATCAGGCTCTACTCCTGTGTCATACATGGAATTATTTTTCAATATAGATAATTGTCTCCTGTATGCAGGACTGGATAACTTGTATCCATATTCAAATGCCGGGCTTTGGGAAGATGCCTGTTCCACAGAAAAAATTTTGTACAGAAACTTTCTTTTTGGTGTTGTGATCTCAATTTCAGGACATTTTTTTAGAAATTCAGGCTGTTCATAACGGTTCAGATTTGCAAACATCATATTACCTTCTATATTATGCCCGTAAAGAATACTGTGGGAATCTGTGAAATTCTTTTTTATGTCATGTTCCAGAAAAATACATCCAAACAGATCTTCCTCTCCTCTGAAATTATGTTTCAGGTAATATTCATCATCTGCCGCCTGAACTACAGGATAAGAAATATCGGCTCCCGGGACAGTAATCCAGGCAACTGTCTGAGAGTTGATCTTTCTTAAATTTTCCCAGGAAATCCCGAAGGATTCCCTGATTTCATCTGTACAGTTTTTGTTTTTTGATTCAGAAGATCTTCTCTGTTTTTTCCTGCGTTTTTTTTCACTGTTTTTTGTACTGCTGTCTTCATCAGTTTTTTTGCCATCTGCCAATAATCCGGCACCTGCTCTGTTCTTCACCCCTGCCATTTTGGAAAGCTCTGCATATTCCTGCCTTGCTGCAAGATTCTGTTCATAACTTTTTATATAGAAGCCGGCACAATATATAAGAAGCCCAATTGCTGCTATGATCATACTTACTGCAAATGTTCTGAGTTTTTTCATTTCCGCGGCATACCCTTTATATTTCTTTTCCCGGAAACAGTTCTTCTGTAGATCACCACACCTCCTGTCAGCAGTCCCATTCCGATAAGTCCAAGAACAGCCATCATTTTAAACGGTCTGACATCTCCTGTTTTAGAACTTCCTGCCATGGAACCACCCTGATAGCTTCCGTATCCACCCGAATTTCCGTAACTGCTGCCTCCGTTTCCGGAAGTTGTGCCTCCATTATTTCCACCATTGTAAGATGCCAACGGTGCTTTCGTCGGTACAGGAGTCATTTTCGGGCAGGTTCCCGGTACAGATGGTGTTGGTGTGGCTTTTGGCTGCTCCGTCGGTTTCGGTACTTCTGTAGGTTTTGGTGTCTCTGTCGGCTTTGGTGTTTCTGTTGGTTTCGGTGTTGCAGACGGTGTTGGTGTGGCAGTGGGTTCTGCTTTTGTTTTCACATATACCTCCTGCTGCGCCGCAATTTCCGGTGAAATATCTCCTCTTGCTTTCGCTGTGTTTACAATTTTTTCAGGCTCTGTGCTTTCTGTTTTAAATACCACTTCATAGCAGACTTCAATTTTATCCATATCTGACAACGATGCTCCTGTCTGAATTACAAATCCTGTATCATCTGCCTCTATTTTGGCATCTTTCAGCTCTATGCCGTTTTTCTTCACAAAAATGCTGTCTTTTACAATAGAAGCCCCTTGGGTTTCCAGTTTATCTTCGATAACAATATTCTGATCTGTGACATCCTCACGCAGTTGTCTTACTGTCAGCTTATAGTATCCTTTCTCACCGGACGCATACTCTTTCTTATCTGATTCCTTCACAATTTCCAGAATCGGACTGTGTACCTCTGTCTCTGTTTCCCCGGTTGCAGGTATCTTTTCACTGCTGTCTGCAACTGCAGTATTGTGCACTTTCTGTCCTGCCAGGGCTGCATCAATCACTGCTGCCTGATATTCCACGATCATACTTTTCTGTTCCTGACAGTCCAGAGGATTATACATTACCTGCTCAAAAAGACCGCCTTTATCATTATCGCAGATACTATATCTGCTGTCCCTGACCAGTGTCCTGCCTGTTGACATCAGGAAAGTATTATCATCATTGATCTGTACATCAGCATCTGCCACATTTCCTTTCTCATCCATCAGAATCACCGAATCCTTCAGAAGACGTACTCCCTGAGTATCGATCACATCCTGCAGAGTAACATTACGCGCCACACATCCGGTCTGCTCCTGTGTCAGGACAATGCGGTATGTAATAATATCACCATATTTGTAAAATGGTTTGTCCGTCGTCTTCTCTACGTTAAGAACAGGCGAGTTCACCCAGATTTTTGAGGAGTCCTTTACTTTCTGTGCATTATCTGCATACGCCTGTGCTGTATTTACAATCTCCATCCCATTTACGCTTTCCTGCGCAGTACAGCGGAAATTAACAGTCACAGGTGTCTGATACGGAAGATCTGAAATCGTCACGATCCATCCGGTTCCCTGACGTGTAACCTGACAGCTGACCGGTTTTTCCACTGTTTCTTTATAATTTTCCGGATTCAGCTGATTTCCTGCATCATCAGTTCCTGCCACCGGATTCTGAATAACAGCCGGAACACCGCTTACAGTAACAGCATCTTCAGCTCCGTCCAGAGCCAGCCCTTCAGGAAGGGAAAGATCACTGATCACAAGATTTCTTGCGATAGATCCCTTCTGAAGATTATTAACCGTAACCTGATAATTCACCTGTTCTCCTACCCGAAATTCATTTTCCGCACGTCCGTCCCCGGCTGCCAGATATGGATTCTGAAAACTTTTCTCAATAGAAAGAACTGCTGTATTTACATACACTTCTGCGTCATCCTGTGAAACAGGGGCATTCTGCGCCTGCACATTGGCAACATTAATGCTTTCCATTCCATTTGCCGCTTCCGCAACTGTGCAAAGGAAAGAAATCATAACCGGAGTATTTGCCGGAAGATCTGAAATGTTCAGTCTCCATCCGCTTCCCTCCTGAAGAAATTCATAATTCACCGGTTTCTCTGATGTCTCATTATAAAATTCCGGATTGAGCTGGTTCAAAACATCTTTGGTCCCTGCTGTCAGCTGCGTAATATTCTGTGGGATTCCGCTTACCGATACATCCTCTGCCGATGAAAGCGCAAGTCCTGCCGGCATACCGGTATCCCAGACAGTTACGTTCCGGGCCACTGTACCTGCTTTTTTATTCTCCACCACCACATTGTACTGTACCTGTTCTCCGACCTGCCATTCATAATGATCTGCAGATTTCTCAATCCAGAATTCTCCTGAATTTACATATACTTCTGCATCATCAGATCTCTCATCTGTATTAGCAGCTTTTACAGTTGCTGCATTTACGCTTTCGTGTCCATTTGCCTCTTCCTGTGCGATACAATGGAAAATAATCGTTACAGGCTGACTGTATGGCACATAAGAACAATAAAAGGAAAATCCGTTCTCATCTGCATTCAACTGAGAATCCACAGATCTCGCTTCATATGCCTGTCCTGTTTTCTTATCCGGTACGGGATAGTTTACCTGTTGCTGAACTCCCAGTACTTCCATGCTCTGTGCACCACCTGCCAGAACCAGTCCCTGCGGCAGACCAATATCAGTAATAGTTACATCTTTTGCAATTGTTCCTGCCGTTACATTATTCACCACGATCCGGTAAGCTACCTGCTCTCCTGCCTGCCATTCATATTTGTCTGCTGTTTTATCAATTTCAAGCTGTGGACTGTTCGGCCATACTTCTGCCATATCCTTTCTGGATTCCTGTTCTCCTGTCTCAGGATTGATCAGATTATCCGCTGTTGCAGTCACAATATTTTCCCATTCCTGTCCATTGGAATCCGCAGATGCCTGACATTTAAAACGGATTGTGATCGTCTCCCCATACTTCAGGGACGGACACTCTGCTTTCCATCCATTTTCTCCCTGTCCGGTAAGCGTACAGTTCTCGCCTCCCTGACTTGTCTCTACAGCATACTGCCCTTCCAGAAACTGCAGACATGATGGAAGCTCGTCTGTAATAACAACATTTACTGCTTTTACATCCTGTTTTGTCTGAGAAACCAGAACCTCATAATCTATGATATCTCCCGTTTTCCATTCATACTGAGAAGTATTTTTCTTTACTTCCAGTTCCGGTGGAATCACACCCTTTACCCACACTGTTTCCGTATCCATTGTATCTCCGCTTCCGTTTGTACGTTCATAACTCATGGATGCATGGTTTGGTACAAGAATACTGTATCCATCCTCTGCAAGGTATTTTGAAATGTTAATTTCTGATTCCGGTCTCTGGCGTACTTTTAAAGTAAATGTGTAAGTCTGATTATCTGTAAATGCTTCATCCTGAAGGCTCTCTGCTTTGGCCCTGCAGGTCACTTTCTGTCCTTCAACAGCAACATCAAACCAGTCTGTCACTGTCTGCCCTGCATCATTCACAATACTGACTTTTGATGCATCCTCTATAGTAAGACAATCCTCAAGTATATCCTGTACCACAAAGGATTTCAGTCTATTGGGTGTCACCTCCGCCCGGATCATATACTGGAATTCTTGTCCCTGACGAATGCCAAAAGGTTTTTCTTTTGATGTGGCAGCTGCCTGTTCCCATGTACAGTTTGCCTCTCCCACACGTTTCTCAGGCGCTTTTTTCATCTCAACATCACCGAAACAATAGGATGTAAAATCAAAATATGCATATGCTTTGCAGTATTTCTGTCCTTTAAAGTTCGGACAATAACTGTTGCCTGATGGATCCAGATATTTATTTCTTGTAATCTCTGCCCATCTTTCCTGAGAACCGGCTTTTGCAATGGCATCTTCACGACTTTTATCCCATTTATCCAGTCTGAACTGATGACAGAATTCTACCGTAAAATTATCTGTATTATAAAAAAGATTCAGCCATCCTCTCGGATCATCCGGCTCAACGGAACCAAGGGGTGAGCTTACAGAATTCCCATCTACCGTCAGATAATCATTGTTTTTCAGAACATATGCATTATCCAGACTGCTGTCTGACGGAATACGGACTCCCTGTCCCGCATCAATATCACGTATGGTTCCATGGCCACTGATCGGCAGTGTTTCTTCTGTTCCATGCTTCAGAAACTGAAACTTAACCTTTGCGTATCCTACAGAATAAATAAATACACCGATACTGTTTTTGGAAAAGCCAACCATTGGATAAGCTTCATTATCTTTCCATGCAAACGTAGCTCCGCCTTTATTCTGAACAATCGATTCTGCAGTGCGCAGATCATAACGGGGTTCTGCATTCTCTACCCCCACAAGAATGAGTCTGACATCAACAATATTTCCATTTCCATCTTTTCCTACATTGTTATAACGCATCCCTGCGCTTCCGGCTTTATAGTCCGCTCCTACACGAACGCACTCTGTGTCACGTTCACTTTTTCCATTGTCTGAAAAAGCTTCCCTGTCCAGATTATCACACCCAAAAGATTCATATGTGGTAATTCCGGGCTGAAACTTCATGTTAAAGCGATAACCATAATCTACCACCTTGTCACTGTCCCATGTTTCTACAGTTAACGGTGCCGCCTGAGTTACGCAGACAGGCACAAGCCCCAGAATTGCCTGCAGAATAAAAAGCATTGCAAGCAGCAAAGCTCCAAGGCGTTCTTTCAGTTTGAAATTGTGTTTCATTTTCCGTCTCCTTTCCGAACAAAAAATATAAAATGAATGTGGGATTTTTCCCTGCACCTGGCAGGATTAAAGAATAGAAATAAGTTGAGATTGTATGATTATAAATATTCAAGGGGAATTAATATCGTGAAACAAGAACGTTTACACTTAAGATTTTAAGATTCTGCGCAGGGTTTCTTTTCTGAAACCCTGCACAGATTTTCATTGATCATTTCTTTTCTTCAGCCATGAAAGAAAATAAAGAATAATTGCAAGAATAATAAAAAACGGAATCGCAACTCCGATTATCAGTATCAGTAAAACAATTATAACAGCCGCCGCTGCAATAACAACAGCCTTGCCATGCCAGGTAGAAAGATCGATTACTTTTTTCCATCTTTTCTCCTGCTGATGAGGAAGCTCTGTCTCATTGCCATAACTACTTCCGTAAGAAGAATACTCTCCGTAATCTTCCTGTGTACTTCCATCATCTGTATCGATCAGAGTTTTTGCTATCAGATGCGGGTCTCCCAGTTCCTGCAGTACTTCCTGCTCTGAACGTCCGCCACGTACCTGAGACTGTATATAATCTTCATAATACCTGATATGTGCTGCTGCTTTGCCCTCCTGCATCTGCCCGGCAAGCTGGCTTCTCAGGATTTCCAAAAATTCTTTTCTGTTCATCTTCTACACTCCATTTTGCCAGAAATACATATCAAAACTCTACTGCTCTCTCCGTTATCAGTAACGTTCGTACTCTTATTTTACCATATATACCGCAGGTAGCAACTAATATAATCATAAACTTTTTATGAAATTCTTATAAACACATATATCGTTTTGGAAATAACACTGCAAATCCACTCGGATTCTCCTGCTTTCGTCATTTTCCGACAATTTTTGCATACATCTCCGGTCTGCGGTCTCTGAAAAGTCCCCAGTTCAGTCTGTCTGCCTTTAATGCATCCAGGTCAAAAGTGCTTACAAGCACCCCCTCTTCCCCTCCGGGCAGTTCTGCACAGAGAGCACCTGTGTTGTCTGTGATAAAAGAAGAGCCGTAAAAATTAAGAGCAGATTTCTGCATTCCGTTTTCCGGACATGGCTCTACTGTTTCCTCACCGATTCTGTTGGCAGCGATCACAGGGATCAGGTTGGAGGCAGCGTGTCCCTGCATACATCTTCTCCAGTGTTCCATGCTGTCGCATTCCAGGATGGGTTCACTTCCGATGGCAGTGGGATAAAGAGAAGCTCTGCTCCCTGCAGTGCCATACATCTTGCCGTTTCCGGGAACCACTGATCCCAGCAGATTCCAACTCCAATGGTTCCAAATCTGGTATCAAAAACCTTAAAGCCGGTATCTCCCGGTGTGAAATAGAATTTTTCCTGATAATAATGGTCATCCGGAATATGTGTTTTCCGATAAATGCCGAGATTCTTTCCATCTGCATCCAGAACCGCAACGCTGTTATAAGTATTATTGACCTCTTTTTCATAAAAGCTGACCGGAATCACAATCCCCAACTCTGCCGCTACCCTGCTGAAATGACGCACTGCAGGGTTTTCCTCTGCAGTCTGCGCATATTCATAATACTCATATCTGCGCTCCTGGCAGAAATAGGGCCGTTCAAAAAGCTCCGGCAGAAGAACAATCTCAGCTCCCTTTGCTGCTGCCTGACGCACCAGTTCCTCTGCATGGGCAATATTTTTCTCCACACTTTTACTGCATTTCATCTGAACTGCTGCCACTGTTACATTTCTCATCCTGTCTGTTCCTCCTGCTCCTGTTTACATAAGTAAGTTTTTTCATAACTTTCAGGTAATAACCCTCAAACACATGACTCTCAAAGTTTTCTGCATCAAGGTCAGATATTTTTTCCGGGAATCTGCTGGGTGATACAGTGAATATTTCCACCGCCAACAATGATGGCTCTGGCATCAATGGGATAAATCCTTCTTTCAGGAAAACACTTCTGCAGAATCTCCACTGCCCTTTTGTCATTTTCATCCCCAAATTGTGGAAGGATGATCCCTCCATTGGAAATATAGAAATTCACGTAACTGGCAGCCATCCGTTCTCCTGCTTCCCGTTCGTCTTCTCCCTCTTCAAACACAAAGCCATCCACATCTTCCTGGGTAAGGCAGACCGGTTTCTGAGGAATCGGAAGCTTATGAATCTTAAATTTTCTGCCCTTTGCATCTGTTTCCTGTTCCAGCACCTTCAGATCAGCCAAAGACATGGCATACTGCGGATCTGTCTCATCCTCTGTCCATGCAAGCACAACCTCTCCGGGCCTTACAAAAGCGCACACGTTATCCACATGCTCATTGGTTTCATCCTGATAGATTCCACATGGAAGCCAGATAATCTTGTGGACACCGAGCCAGTACTTCAACTGTTCCTCTATCTGTTCCCTGCTCATCTGAGGATTGCGTCCCTGACTCAGAAGACAGGCCTCTGTAACAATCAGAGTCCCCTCTCCGTCAGAATGGATGGAACCGCCCTCCAGCACAAAAGGTCTGGCATCCAGACATGGACAACCGAGAGTCCTGCAGATAAAGGCAGCCACCCTGTCATCCTTTTCCCAGTTCCGGTAAAGCCCGTCAAAGGTACCTCCCCAGGCATTAAACTGCCAGTCAACTCCACAGACCGCCCCTTTCTCATCCAGAACCATGGTTGCTCCCACATCTCTGGCCCAGGCGTCATCTGTCTCGCATTCCAGCAAAGTCACACCGGAAACATTCCCAAGCTGATTCTTTGCATTCTCCATCTGAGCTTTGGAAACCAGCATATACACCTTTTCGCTCACTCCAATAGCCTCTGCAACTTTCACAAATGCTTTCTGTGCTTCCCTTGCCCCATAATTCCAGGAACCGGGACGTTCCGGCCAGATCATCACACATCCCTCATGAGGCTCAAATTCTCCGGGCATACGATATTTTGTTCTGTTCTTCTCTGTAACTTCCATGTCTGTCTCCTTTTCTTTGATAGCCCGGCAGATATCAGGAAAGCCGGCTCTTAAAGTCTTCGTATCCGAAATGTCTGATAACCTCACACTCTCCGTCCTCATGCATAACCGCAATATCCGGCAGCGGCATACCGTTAAATGTATTATTCTTCACCATAGAATAAATCGCCATATCCATAAAATACAGCTTGTCCCCGATCTGGATCTCTCTGTCAAAGGAATAATCTCCGATCACATCTCCTGCCAGGCAGGTGCAGGAAGATAAGCGGTAGGTATATGCCTTCTCCCCTGCTTCCCCGCTGTCCTTAAGAGGCGGACGATAGGGCATCTCCAGCACATCCGGCATATGGCAGGCTGCAGAAGCATCCAAAATCAGCGTTCTGATCTCATTTTCCACAATGTCCATAACCTCTGTCACCAGATATCCGGCATTCAGGGCAACAGCCTCCCCGGGCTCCAGATAAATATCCAGATCATAGGTTTCCTTCATATGCTGAATACATTTTTCCAGGAGCTTTACATTATAATCCTCTCTGGTAATATGATGTCCGCCACCCATATTCAGCCAGGAAACCTCAGACAGAAATTCTCCAAACTTCTCCTCTACCGCCTGCAATGTTTTCTCCAGGTCATCCGCATTCTGTTCGCAGAGCGTATGAAAATGCAGTCCGTCGATCCATTTCAGACATTCCCCGTCAAAGTTCTCTCTGGTAACCCCCAGCCTTGAACCCGGCGCACAGGGATCATAGATCGCATGATCCCCCTGAGTGGAGCATTCCGGATTAATACGGAGTCCCAGACTGGCTCCGGTACACACTTCTTTAAATTTCTTCAGCTGTGCTGTGGAATTAAAGATAATATGGTCACAGATCCGATCCAGTTCCTCTATATCTTCTGTACGGTAAGCAGGGGAAAAAACATGATTCTCTTTCCCCATCTCTTCATATCCAAGCCTTGCCTCAAACAGACCGCTGGCAGTGGTACCTGCCAGATATTTTCCGATCATGGGATACAGAGCAAAACCGGAAAACGCTTTCTGCGCCAGAAGGATCTTACACCCGGTATCCTCCTGGACTTTTTTCAAAATCTCCAGATTCTCCCGCATCTTCTTCTCATCGATCACATAGCAGGGAGTTTGCAGTTGATTAATCTTCATTGGCTTTCCAGACCTTTACCAGTTCAGGATCTTCGCAGACTTTCCATGGAAGTCCCCATTTGTTCAGTGCTTCCATATATGGATCCGGATCAAATTCTTCCACATTAAATACACCCGGCTTCTTCCACTGTCCGGTCACTACCATCATGGAACCGATCATAGCCGGAACACCTGTTGTATAGGAGATTGCCTGGGATTCCACCTCTTTATAGCATTCCTGATGATCACATACATTATAAATATAAATACTTTTCTCTTTTCCGTCCTTAACACCTGTGAAAATACAGCCGATATTTGTTTTACCCACTGTTCTCGGACCCAAAGATGCAGGATCCGGCAGAAGAGCTTTCAAAAACTGGATCGGCACGATCTCCTGTCCATTAAATTCCACAGGTGCGGTGGAAAGCATTCCTACATTTTCCAGACATTTCATATGTGTCAGATAGCTCTGTCCGAATGTCATAAAGAAACGGATCCTCTGTACTCCCGGAATATTTTTTGCCAGTGATTCAATCTCTTCATGATGAAGAAGATACATATCCTTCTTTCCTACCTCAGGGAAATCATAGACAGATTTAAATTCCATAGGCTCTGTTTCTACCCAATGTCCGTCTTCCCAGTAGGAACCATTTGCGGAAACCTCTCGAAGATTGATCTCCGGGTTAAAGTTTGTGGCAAAAGGATATCCATGATCACCGCCGTTACAGTCCAGAATATCAATGGTATGGATTTCATCAAAATAATGCTTCAAGGCATAGGCACTGAATACACTGGTAACACC
>NZ_JBWJVP010000029.1:0-3869 GCF_056339915.1 Blautia sp. ZXY-1-B12
TTAATTCCCTCCTAACTTTTCAGGCAGGAATCACAGGTTATGCCGCAATTCCCGCCGGGTACTTGTTCATCTTTATTTTGCTTTTGGTACCTCAAGGATCGCTCCTCTGTTTCCGGAGGTTACCATGGCAGCATATCTTGCAAGATATCCTGTTGTTACCTTTGGCTCACGAGGCTGCCATTTTGCTTTTCTTGCCTGCATTTCTTCATCGGAAACCTTGATCTCCAGTTTCAGTTCCGGAATGTTAATACTGATGATATCCCCTTCTTCAACAAGTGCGATCGGTCCGCCGACTGCTGCTTCCGGTGATACGTGTCCGATGGATGCTCCTCTGGATGCACCGCTGAAACGTCCGTCTGTGATCAGGGCTACAGAAGATCCCAGTCCCATACCTGCGATCGCAGATGTAGGGTTCAGCATCTCTCTCATACCAGGACCGCCTTTCGGTCCTTCATAACGGATAACAACTACATCACCCTCAACGATCTTGCCACCTTTGATAGCTGCGATTGCGTCTTCCTCGCAGTCAAAGACTCTTGCAGGTCCTTCATGGACCATCATCTCTTCTACAACTGCAGAACGTTTTACAACACCACCGTCCGGTGCAAGGTTACCCTTGAGAACTGCAAGTCCGCCTGTCTGGCTGTATGGATTGTCAATCGGTCTGATAACTTCAGGATTTAAGTTTACACAATCTTTGATGTTCTCGCCTACTGTCTTGCCTGTAACTGTCATGCACTCAGTATGAAGAAGTCCCTTCTTATTCAGTTCGTTCATAACTGCGTATACACCGCCTGCTTCGTTCAGGTCTTCTATGTATGTAGGACCTGCAGGTGCAAGGTGACAGAGGTTTGGAGTCTTTGCGCTAATTTCGTTTGCAAAGCTGATATCAAAGTCCATTCCGATCTCATGAGCGATAGCCGGAAGGTGAAGCATACTGTTTGTGGAGCATCCAAGTGCCATGTCTACTGTCAGGGCATTGAGGATTGCTTCCTTTGTCATGATATCTCTTGGACGGATGTTCTTTCTGTACATTTCCATAACCTGCATACCTGCATGTTTTGCAAGACGGATACGCTCGGAATATACAGCAGGGATGGTTCCGTTTCCTTTCAGACCCATACCAAGAACCTCTGTCAGACAGTTCATGGAGTTTGCTGTGTACATACCGGAACAGGATCCGCATGTAGGACATGTTTTCATTTCACATTCTGTCAGTCCGTCTTCATCAAGCTTGCCTGCTGCGTAAGCACCTACTGCCTCGAACATACTGGAAAGGCTTGTCTTGTGTCCGTTCAGATGTCCGGCAAGCATTGGGCCGCCGCTTACGAATACAGTAGGAACATTCAGTCTGGCTGCTGCCATCAGAAGTCCGGGTACGTTCTTGTCACAGTTAGGAATCATTACCAGTGCATCAAACTGATGTGCCATTGCCATTGCTTCTGTGGAATCTGCGATCAAGTCTCTGGTAACCAGAGAATATTTCATTCCAACGTGTCCCATTGCAATACCGTCGCATACTGCGATTGCCGGGAACATAACAGGTGTACCGCCTGCCATTGCCACACCAAGCTTAACTGCCTGTGTGATCTTGTCAAGGTTCATATGACCCGGTACGATTTCATTGTAAGAACTTACGATACCTACCAGAGGTCTGTCCATTTCCTCTTTTGTCATTCCAAGAGCATTAAACAGGGAACGGTGAGGTGCCTGCTGTGTGCCTGTTTTTACTGCATCACTTCTCATTATCTATTTCCTCTTTTCTTAATTGTTTATCATTTACTTACAGAGCTGCTGCGATCAGATCGCCCATCTCTTTTGTTCCTACAAGTTTGCATCCCTCTGACATAATATCACCTGTGCGGTATCCCTCTGTCAGGACTTTCTGCACTGCTGCTTCTACTGCATCTGCTTCTTTATCCATATCAAGGGAGAAGCGAAGCATCATTGCTGCGGAAAGAATGGTTGCAATAGGGTTTGCCTTATCCTGTCCTGCAATATCAGGTGCAGAACCATGGCTTGGCTCATAGAGACCGAATTTTGTCTCATTTAAGCTTGCAGATGAAAGCATTCCGATGGAGCCTGTTACCATACTTGCCTCGTCTGAAAGGATATCTCCGAACATATTCTCTGTCAGGATAACATCGAACTGTTTCGGATCACGTACAAGCTGCATTGCGCAGTTGTCAACCAGCATATGCTCTAAGGTAACATCCGGATAATCTTTGGCAACTTCCTCTACCACTTTTCTCCAGAGTCTGGAAGAATCCAGAACATTTGCCTTATCTACGCTTGTTACTTTATTTCTTCTCTTACGTGCGATCTCAAATGCTTTGATGGCAATACGGCGGATTTCGTTTTCATTATAGGAAAGTGTATCAATTGCTTTCTTCACACCATTCTCTTCAATAGTCTGACGTTCTCCGAAATACAGACCGCCTGTAAGCTCACGTACAATGATCATGTCAAATCCGTCTCCGATGATCTCATCGCGGAGAGGGCAGGCTTTTCTCAGCTCATTGTAAAGGTAAGCCGGTCTTAAGTTTGCAAAAAGATTTAATGCCTTACGGATTGCAAGAAGTCCTGCTTCCGGGCGTTTGGACGGCTCAAGCTTATACCATGGAGAAGTTTTTGCATCTCCGCCAATAGAGCCCATCAGTACGGCATCTGATGATTTGGCAGTAGCAATTGCCTCATCAGTAAGGGGTACGCCGTGTACATCGATGGATGCGCCGCCTAACAGAACTTCTGAATAGGAAAAGCTGTGTCCATATTTCTCGCATACCTTGTCCAGTACTTTCTTTGCTTCTCTTACGATTTCCGGTCCGATTCCGTCGCCGGGGATCAATGCAATCTTATAATCCATAATAATTTCCTCCAAAATACTCTAATTGCGTAATTGTTATTATAATAACGCACTTTCCGACAGATTTCAACCTATTAAAGTGAAAAAATGCAAAAGTGCCAATCAAAAAAGCAGAACCACAGTCATCACTGGACGATGATCGGTGTTCCGCTTTTTATGATTTCACTTTCATTATTCTGCAGCGCTTCCTGGCTTTCTCAACTTCAGCGATTGCCTGTTTTCTCATTGGAATACGGCAGTTTTTGTTGTTACCGAATTCGACGATCACGTCTTCCTCTGTCATGTCAATGATCACGCCATAAAAGCCGCTGGTAGTAACAGCTACGCTGTCACCAACTTCCACGTCATTTAACATTGCCTGAAGTCTCTTCTGCTCTTTTTCTGAGGGCGAAGCATTAAGAAGTACATAATTCCGAACAGTACGACCATCCAGACAATAGCGCCAACCATACCCATTCCGCTTGATGCGTCCATTTTGATTCCTCCTGTAACTTTTCCTGTTATTCTGCATATTTGCAGTCCATCATGTATTTACAGACCGTCCTGACGGCTGCTCATACTGAAGAGCTGCTTTGCGATCCACTTATAATCTCCGTTACCTTCTGTATGAAATTCTTGTTTTCATGATAACAATCTGATTAAAGCGTCACTACACATCATACACAAAAAACCGCTTTACTTCAAGGTCTTCTTAATAAATCGCACAAATTTATTCATATAGAATATCATCTTTTTCGAGTTTATTTTGCCCTCTTCAAAGCCTTCCAGCCGCATTTGATCGGCGAAGTTTCCTGCATCAAGAGCATCTCGGATCTCTTCCATCATATGATTAGAGAAATACAGATTGTGAAGTACACAGAGACGCATTCCCAGCATTTCCTTTGCTTTCAGAAGATGACGGATATAGGCTCTGCTGTAATGCTGCACGCAGGACACTGACAGCCTTCTTCGATAACGCGCGTCCAGTTCATATTTTGCATTGAACAGATTCATCTTTCCATGA
>NZ_JBWJVP010000030.1:0-12716 GCF_056339915.1 Blautia sp. ZXY-1-B12
CTAAAATTCATTTGGAGATAATATAAAAAAAATAGGAAGAAAAATTAAGAACATTTCTCCTCCGCGGAGGCATTGTCCCAGGAAAAATTGGATAAATGGATATGCAAAAGTGGTTTTCCGCGGAGAATAAAAGTATTTTGAGATGCAAAAAAGACTCCAGTCATATTAACTGAAGTCTCTTTCCATTCTGATCACTTTTTGTAATCCGTCACGCTGCAGGTTGGTAATCCTTTGGTATCCCATGACATACCTGCCTTTTTCTTCCATGTCCGGCTGCCAAGCAGGAATCCGCCAGACTGCGCATCCAGAATATACCATTTGCCGCCAACTCTTACCTGATTCCACTGATGGCTTGGGTTACTTGCCTTGGAGTCTGCGTGTACATATCTGCAGTCTACTCCGATTGCATCACAGAGTGCTTTCATGGCTCTGGCATATCCGGAGCATTGTGCTTCTCCATATACCAATGCACCCCAGGCGGTGTTTGCATAATTATACTGCCAGCCTTTATAAGCGTAGCTGCAGTTGCTGCGGAGATAATTATATGCAGTCAGTACCCTGTCATAGTCTGACATTCCTTTACGGATGTAATTGATCTTGAAACTCTGGACAACACTCCGGACCTGTGCCAGATGCTGCGCGTCCAGATACGGACCGTAGACGCTGCCATACTGATAATCACCTTTTACAGTTGCTGTTTTTAAGGTGATCTTTCGGGCTTTGCTTTTGGAACTGTAAATATTTTTGCCCTTTATGACTCTGTACGCCAGCACTCTGTACTGATAAGTCTTTCCGGCCTGTACATTTTTGTCAGTTGTGGAGATTACATTTCTTTTTTTGACATTTTTCAGGAATGACCACTTTCCGTTATCATATCGGTACACCCTGTAGCCGTCTGCCTGTGCGATATAGCTCCAGGAAAGATTTACGGTTTTATTGTCCGTGGAGTAACACTTGTAAAGCTCCGGTGTCTGCAGATTGGCCTTTACATCAATGATATTTGATACAATCTCCACGCTATATTCTCCGCTGTCCGGATCATACACCATGTCGCCATAGACCAGTCTGTAGGAATATTGATGTCCGGCTTTTGCCGTAGTATCTACAAAAGTCAGATTTCCCTCCACGCATGTATCATGGGAATAGCACTGTACCTTGAAATTATCCCCGTAGTTCATATACAGATTGTCACCAAGGACTTCCCAGAAGTCTCCTGATCACCCTGAAACTATCCAGTTTTTCTAATTTTCCACCTTGAGATACCGGCTTTTCTGAACGATAGATGTCTGAATCCGATTAGAGTCTGGAGTGGCTACCTCTGCCTTAAACTGAATCTGACTTGCCTCTATAGACTTTTCCGTCATATATTTCCAAGAGTTTTGTATCTTCTCTTTGCGCTGCATTTACCGTAAAACCTGTTCCGAGACATATCCATAATGTCATTATTATCAGCAAAAATATTGATTTCTGTATAAATGAGTTTTGTTTTCTTTCTTCTAATTTCATGGTTTTCCTTCTTTTATTTTGATGTAATTCCTTGAGAATGCCCGGTAGATACAACTTAGGCTTGAAAAGGATTCATGTCCTGGCAACGACCAGACAGAAATTACATTCCTAATTTCTGTTTGGTATTTGAAAGTTCTTTTCTTATTAAGTTGTTATTTGATGACTGAGCAAAGCTATACCATGTAGCGTTTGCATGATATTTCTTGTAATAAGTTTCATACATATTTCCTGAGGTTTTCTTGCCGTCCATATACCAGTCTCCTTCCATTGCATCCCCCTTCCATATGAACTTGTGGACCAGTCCAACAGACCCATCTTTTTTGGTTCCATAGTAATAATTATCCCCACACGCATTACCAGTTAGCTCTAACAGATATTTTCCGTTGTATTTACATATACCCAAACCTCCAAAATATGGCATATTGTTTCCAGACCATGAAATACGTGAGGTAACCCGTTTTGCAGATTTTCCGCCATACTTCCACAATTCTACATGATATTGAACTTTGTCTTTGTTATACCTTTCTGTTTGGTATGTCAGGATAAGTTCGTTGATGCCGTCATTATTGAAATCCAACAATTTGGCATAGCATAGTCCCGTCCAAAACTGTTTCTGCTCATTTAATTGAGCTTCCCCATATTTTTTCTCATAACTTTGTATCAGATTCCGGTAAGCTGAAGTTGGATCTTTGATATTTCCTTCTTTTTTGACCGTTACCTTGCAGACGAGATTGTAAGTATCGCCATACTGTTTAACTTTACACCTGATATAAGTTGTACCGGCTTTTTTTGCCTGGATCTCGCCGGAAGAATTGACTTTTGCTACCTTCTTGTTATCAGAAGAATACTTTACGTTTGACAAATAACTGATGCCTGTACAAGGGAACTCTTTTTTCTCCTTTACTTTCAGTGTGATCTTTGTGGTATCCGTATCCGGCTTCAGGGATGCAAGTTTTACTTTCTTTTTCGTCCAGAAAAATACAAAGGGAACCATATGCAATAATCAATGCATCCGCATCTGCGAACGCCTGATAATCATAAACTACATTGAACTGATAATCATAATCATCTTCCGTATCTTCGCCAAAATAAGATTTATAGTAATAACTACTGTGAATCCCAAGAAAAACAGAACATTTACGTCCATAGACTTAGCTGCATGAAAAATACCCTGCATCAGATTCATCGTATGCGGTGAATTTGCATTTCCGATCATTACACCAATCGTATACCTTTTCTCCATACGTATGCTCCCTTTCCACAAGTCTTTGTTTTCGTTTTATTTTACAATATTTTTTACCATCATTCAATATATTTTAGTTGTTTTTACCAAATTATTTAAATATCTGCAACCCCTTTCCCGTTTACAGGATTCTACGCCTCATGCGGAGCACTATATATCACAGGTACATTACGAAGTAATTTCCTGCGACATACAAAAATTACCGCCAGGTCTATTTCAATCCGCGGTAATTTTCATTTTCTGTTATTCAGATTTCATGATCAGTAGATTGTCACTGCCATAATTATATATACAAGAATAGATACCAGACAGTACATGGAGTTTGTTGTGGAAACATAAGCGCTTCCTTCTTCATCTTTCATAAAAGTCTGCATACTGAATGTGGCCGGTGCTGACATATAACTGATAATTGCAAGATTGACCAGCCGATCATCACCTACCAGATAATGTACAGCAACAAGAACTCCTGCGATCATCACTGCCTGAAGCAATACACGTAAGATGATCGTGGCAATGCATGGCTTTAATAATTTCGCATTCAGTTCCATGCTGTATCCCACTACCAGTAAAATAATGGCAGTCACAGATGTGGTGAGAATATTTTCCACACTCTGGTACACGCCTCCGAAAGGACTGTCTAAAACTGCAAGGATCACCTTCGATAATCCTGCAATAATTCCCAGGATACTTGCAATAAATGCCGGAGTCTTTAATGCACTGAAAAACAGTTTTTTCACATCAATCTTCTCACCGTTTTCCACCTGTCCCAGCATTCCCATATATACACTGAATCCAAACAGCAGTCCGGCAATATCCAGAACTGCAATACGGGAAAGATTTTCACTGCCACAGAGGCTTGTATATAACGGATAGGCCATAAGTCCCCCTTCATATACGCTTACCATAAACGGTAGATATTTCTGATAGGTTCCTTTCAGAAATGGCTTCAGCAAAAAGCCCAGACCAAAGGATACTACCAGCATTACAAACATGATCAAAATCAGGATTCCGGTTTCTTTATTATATTCCGCTGTTGCCAGAGCATGAAAAATAGCAACCGGAAGCATAACATTCGTTACAAGCACCTTCATGTTATTGATTCCGTCTCTGGTCAGAATCTTCCATTTTCTGCACAGCATACCGACCACGATCATAACCAGTACAGGCAGAACAATTTCTAATACATTCACTTTTTTACTCCTCCTAATATATAACTCAGCTTTGTTTATTGTAACTCAAAAAAACATTTTTCGCCACCTATACTTTCTGTTGTATTTTCACTTTTTTGCAGTTATAATTTTATGTGAATTTACGAAAAAAAAGGAGAACTTAAATGAATACTTTCAGCATTCTGACTGCTCAGATCGGAATGTTCGTGATCTACATGCTTGCAGGCGTGATCCTGATTCCGCACACGGGTTATGAACAGAGAAAATCTTGAAGTCATTTCAAAATTTGTAATAAAACTGGCGCTTCCTGTAATGATTTTTATCAATACTGTAAACGGAGTGGAACGTAAAACTCTTTTTCATTCACTGAGCATTTTTCTGATTGCGGGAATTATGTATATATGTCTGTTTTTACTCAGCTACATATCTGGTATTTTTTTTCATCTGCATGGTAACCACAGGCAGCTTTACAGTGCCATGAGCGTATTCGGAAATGTGGGATTTATGGGTATTCCCATAGTAACCAGTATTTATCCGGAAAACGGTATGCTCTACATCTGTGTATTTACCATTATTGATCAGCTCATGCTGTGGACAGCAGGTGTACGCCTTACTTCAGGTACAGACAGTCAAAAAAACCGTTTTGATTTCCGGAAGCTGATCAATCCTGTTACTGTTTCCATCCTTCTTGCTGTGATCTGTGTGCTGACAGGAATCCGGCTTCCTGATGTTCTGAACAATTCCCTTCAGAAAATCGGCCAGACCGCCACACCTCTCGCAATGATCTATCTTGGCGGTGTTTTCGCCTGTATCGATGTACTGAAAAATATCCAGAGACTGGATTATTATGGAATTGTCATCCTAAAAATGCTTTTGTTTCCGCTTTTCTTCTATGTATTACTTGGATATCTTCCGGTTTCTTCAGAAATCCGCACTACCATGGCTCTGACTTCTGCAATGCCAGTTATGTCCTCTGTGGTAATGATGGCAAATACCTACGGATCAGATGGCGATTATGCAATGGGTGGAATTCTTGTTACAACTATCTGTTCTGTTTTTACACTTCCATTTATTTACTGGATTTTTCATTTTATCGGATGATTTAAATATAATACTTTTTTATAAATATTTATAAATTTCATTTATAAAAAAGTGTGGTATACCAACTCTACGACAGCGCTTTCCGCATTCTGGATATCCGCAACAATCTTCTGGAGAATTTCACCGGTTCCAGAAAGCAGATCATTGATCTGGCAGCCTCCACCATTCCTTCTTCTTATCTCCTTCCTGAACTTCTCGCAGGTTTTGGCAGAATGTATCCTGATGTATATTTCCATTCCTGGCAGACAGACAGTTCCGGCGCTATTAACCGTGTACTGGATGGGACCGTAGATCTGGCTTTGACAGGACAGAATACAGGAGACGACAGCTGTGTATTTATTCCCTTCTGTCAGGATAATATGGTGATTGCTACCCCTGTGAATGATCATTATTTAAACTTAAAACAAAAAGAACAACCTGTTGTTTTTCAGGACTTTATCAAGGATCCTGTTATCATCAGGGAAAAAGGCTCCGGAACCAAAAAGGAAATGGATATTTTTCTGGAAAATGCCGGTATTGAACCTTCCAGTCTGAATGTAGTAGCCCGCATGAATGACCTGGAATCAATCAAAAAATCTATTGTAAACGGGCTTGGATTTTCCATTCTTTCTGCCAGATCTGTCGTTGACCTGCAAAAAACAAAGCAGATTCTTCTGTTTCCATTAGAAGAATCTGCTCACAAACGCAGTTTTTATATTGTTTACAGTAAAAACAGAATTCTGAAATCCCATGTACGCCAGTTCATTCACTATGTAAAAGAATACTATCAGACAGTCTGATTAATATTCTGATATTTTTTTGGCATCCAATTTCCCTTCCATGCATAGATAAGCATGAGTACCATTCCTACAGCCCATGAAACAGGATACAGTACATATATAATATCAATGCTGGTAAAATGTGGAACCACAAACTGAATCCACAGAATACGGAACAGGCATAATGCAAGCAGCATCACTACCATGGGAGGTACCGTCTTTCCTGTTCCGCGAATGGTTCCTGCCAGGGAATGCATAATTCCCAGAAGGAAATAGAACGGGCAGAGATATTTCATTGCCTGTGCCCCATAAGTAGATCACTTCTTTATCACTGCTGAAAATCCCTATGATCGGTCTGGAAAAGGTCAGCAGGAGAATTCCTGTCACAATCGTATAAAGCACGCTCATTCCAAGAGTTACTCTCAATCCTTTCCTGATTCTGTCTGTTTTTCCCGCACCATAGTTCTGACCGGTAAAAGTCGTTGCTGCCATACTAAAACTCATTACCGGCAGAATGTTAAACCCATCTACTTTCAGGTATGCACCAAAACCCGCCATTGCACTGGCTCCGAATCCATTGACACCAGATTGTACCAGTACATTTGAAAAGGAGATTACCGTGTTTTGAATTGCAGTCGGCAGACCTACCTGGATAATCCGTCCTGCCATTGTTCTATCAATGGAAAGTTTCTTCGGATTTATGCGGTAAATATCCGGAACTCTCATCAAAAACCATAATGCAAAAATGCAGGAAAGTACCTGGCTGATATCTGTTGCAATTGCAGCACCCTCGACTCCCATGTGCATTCCGCCGATAAGCCATAAATCCAGAAAAATATTGGAAAACGAAGCTACTGCCAGATACATCAGCGAACGTCTGGAGTTACCTACTGCATTCAGGATCCCCGCTGCCATATTATAGATGACATTAAAAACCAGTCCATAAGAATAAATTCTCAAATACAGAACTGACTGATTCATTACTTCTTCCGGAGTTCTCATCCACCTGAGAATTGCAGGTGAAAATACAATTCCAGCGATAGTAAGAACAATTCCCAGAATAAGCGCAAGCATCAAGGCTGTATGTGCAGAACGCTGAACGCCATTCTCATCTCCTGCTCCATAAAACTGGGATACAATAACTCCCGCACCTGCAGATGCCCCCATACTGAATGCAATCAGCAGACAAATCAGCGACGTACTGGAACCAACTGCAGCCAGTGCATTGCTGCCCACAAAATTTCCTACAATAATTGAGTCCACTGTATTGTACATCTGTTGGAGCAGATTTCCCAGTATCAATGGAATAGAAAACAGAAAGATCTGTCTCCAGATGGTCCCTTCTGTCATGGTACTGATCGATTTTAACTTCACACTCTTACTCTTTTCATATGCTGCCACTCTCATTCCCCCATTCATATATTATTGCTGTTCACAACGCGTCCGGCAGCACCCTTCGGCATTCCTATTATAAAATATTTTATATAAAAATCAAGCCGCCACTATTTATAGCATTGCATTTCCTGTCAGTTTACTGTACAATACTTTTATATTGTAAAGTACGAAACAGGAGGTAATTTATTATGGCTTTTGATATCACACCTTATGTAGATATGTCCCCAAAGAAAAGTTCGTGAACTGATCCGCAAGGGAGTTATTGATTTCCCCACTGCAGGAATGTGCCGTGGCTATGCACAGGCAAATATGGATGCCGGCATCAGCAGTATGACTGCCAGCATCAGCATTGTCAGGAATGAAATTCTTTTTCTTTTCATGTAATTAAAGCCTCCTTTTATCGTGCGTTTTCCAATTCTCTCTCAATCCATGTCATGATCACATCGACAAGATACTCCTGCTGCACCTGACCGCCATTCCGGCCGGGTTGTATCTTGTGCCATTTGCGGATGCATTCCCGGCAGCAGGTCGCAGTTGCGATGCTGTGCGATGAATACCGGGTGACCGCGCATGGGTGTCTGTTTTCCATCATTTGGGATATATGCAGGAGCCTCCCGTTTTGTAATGAAATCCTCTGCGTGTTTCCGGATCGTATCCAGTCCTTTTTCATGAATATAATCAATATCATTCTGCTTAACTATCGAAATCTGCTCCGAAATCTGGAGTTTTCAAGTTTCTCGAACAGTTGCTTGTACCATTCATCCTTTGTCATTAAAACTCACCACTTTCTATGAAAACAGACTCTGCTGTTCATATTCCGTCTGTCGGTTAAGCAGAGTCGGTGTCTGGCGCAGAAGTACAGGCATTTTGTTATTATCAAACCAGTCTGTGATTTGTTCCCTTTCCAAGATTAAAGGCATGCGATCATGGATTTTTTTCATGGAATTATTCGCTGTGGTAGTCAGGATCACAAATCTTCGTTCATTCTCAAACCAGTCACAGAATCCTGCCATATACAGCACAGAGGAATCCGGTCTGGTAAAGGTACTCTTTTCTTTCAGGGAATTCCATTCATAGAACCCACCTGCCGGAATCAACAGCCGGTGATATAAGATTCCGTTCTGAAAAGAAGGTTTATCCATGACGGTTTCCACCCTTGCATTGATGACCGGATTTTTACCTTTTGACAGGGGATATCCCCATCTGCACATACCCAGTTCCAGTCTATGTTCTGACTGTCCAATGACCGGTGCGACATCGGTCGGACGGATATCTCCTTGTGTCAGCCGGATCCTCCCATCGACGCTCTGTATCCACTCTGGAAATCTCCTCCATCATATCGAGATCTATATAATATCTGCTGCACATATTCTCTCCTATTTTAGAATCTTTCTTATCTGCATATCCTTAGCTTCCGGATAAAGCTGCTTCATATAATCAACAATTTTTCCCCAGGATGTCCGCGGATCTTCCTTATAACAGGAAGTAACATGGTCATATCCATAAATGTGTTCCGGAGAAGAATACACAGCCACATCCCAGCCGTACTCCACGCCTTTTTGATTGATCCTTTTCCGAAAGTCGCAGTTACACAGATATGTCTGCATCATAAGGCTGGTAATGGCTCCGTCAAATCCCTTTTCGCCATCTTTTCCAAATCCAGCCAATTTTTTCAATTCGTAGGAGTAGATTTCTGCATCATTTTCCATAAAATGATCCATAATATTCTTATGTTTGATCGGTGCTTTTTCATCCTCAAACAGAGCATCAAAATCATAGCCGTCCCTGCGATAGTTGGCAAATACCGGCAGCCATTTTTTGGAAATAAACCCGGCTTTTTTGGCAAAGAATTTTCCGTAAAGAACATCATGTCTTTTGGCAATGGCAATCCTCCATCTCCACGGATCCCTCACCGGATCATCAGACCACCAATATTCTGCCACTGTCCGTTCCTCCAGAGAAAACCCCGGAATTTCGTTCTTAAAAAAGAGGAAGAAAACCAACCCGGTTGATATATTCGACTGCTTCATCCACATCGTGGATGCATTTCGGATCATCCCATGTTACTCCATGAATGATCCATTCCCCTGCTTCGTTTCCCATGACTTTCTCCTTTCTGTATTTTGCTGTCTTAAGTATACCACACATTGACAAGGCAAGACAAAGATATATATTTTTATCGAAAAAATTGATGACATTTTTGTTACTGTTCATACACAATGTCATTAACTTAAGCAATTTGCCAATACTGCATTGATGAAAATATCAGCAGAAAGATTTAATTATGATAAAAAAGGGAATATTGAGGGATTAAGATGCAATGTCTTGCTGAAATTCGGGTATAACAAAAAGACAAAATCAATATTTAATATTGAAATTTGTCTAAAGATGAAATATAGTAATATACCACCTTCTGCAATAACTGGTTTATCCACCATTTTTGTGTTAATATAAAAGTAATAAAATACATTTAAGCACAAAAAGGGTGTAAATATTATGGATATTTCAGATTTTGTTAAGAAAGTAAAAGAATATAATGTTCTTGGAATCAAAATTTCAAAAGATAATGAACTTGCAGCAGAGTGGTACAGCGAACCGGAATGCAGAAGGAATATTTATTCTGCAACAAAGAGTTTCACATCCTGTGCAGTTGGCTTTGCTGTTCAGGAAGGGCTGATCGATCTTAATGAAAAACTAACAGAAGCGTTTTCAGGTGACTTGCCGGAGTGTATAGATGAGAACCTGAAAGAAGCAACTGTTCGTGATCTTCTTACCATGTGCCTTGGACAGGAGAAGGGCAGTCTGATGGGAGAACAACGACCTTTATATGAAGAAGATAACTGGGTAAAAATGTCTCTGGCTATTCCCTTTAAGTATAAGCCGGGTACGCATTTTGTGTATAATAACGTTGGTCCCTATCTGGCAGGCATTCTTGTACAAAGACGCTCCGGCTGCGATCTGGTTTCTTACCTTACACCCAGACTTTTTGCCAAACTTGGAATAAAACGTCCTACATGGGAGACTGATCCACTTGGAAACAGTTTTGGAGCCGGCGGATTATTTCTGACCCTTTCTGAACTTCACAAATTTGGACTGTTTTATCTTAATAAAGGCAAGTGGAATGGAAAACAGATACTGTCTGAGAAATGGATAGAAGAAAGTACAAAGGCAGCTGATGTTGGATACTATGGTTATCTTTTCTGGCGTGGTGAATATAATTCTTTCCGGGCGGATGGAAAATACTCCCAGATATCTATGATCCTTCCGAAAAAAAACGCAGTCGTTTCGTTTGTTTCAGAATGTCGCAGGGGAGACGAACTTCTGAAGACAGTTTATGAGCTTGTCTGCGCAAAACTGTAATATCTTTTCTCCGCGGAAAACCAGACTCCTCAACATCCTAAACAACTTTTTTCCAGGTATGCAAAAAAACACTTTCCTTTTCTGAAAAAAAGCAATATAATGCTTCACGCAAGAAGATGGTTCTGCCGGCGAAATAAATCCGACCAGAAGAAAAGGTTATCGCTGACACCATCTATTCTGTTTTGCAAAATCTGGCATATTACAGAGAAATAAGAAATGAGGAAATATAGTGAAAAGAATATGTATAGCAATTTCATCAAACGATAAAGACACCACCATGCACCTGGAGATCTATGCACCGGAATATAAGGGCGATCTCAAAGGCCTGATCCAGATCTGCCATGGAATGACAGAATATATGGGAAGATATGTGGAATTTGCAAAGTATTTTACCAGCCGCGGATACATTGTCTTTGGCAATGACATCATCAGCCACGGACACAGCACCACACCAAGATCATCCTGTTTGTACATTAATGACTGGAACGACACAGTTAAAGATATGGTATCAGCAAGGGAATATGTTGTCCGGAAATACCCGAACCTGCCGTGTATCTATCTTTTCGGGATTTTCTTGGGTTCCTTCATTGTAAGGACAAACGCTGATCTGACTCCCTATAAAAAAAGAAATCCTGATCGGTACCGGTGCGCAGTCCGCTTTCCTGATGAGGATGCCATGGAGAACCTGGAATCGGGAAAAAATATACCGGAAAGATGTCCTGTGCTTCTGAGTCGAAGTATCTATGATCTGATGTTCGGTACATATGGCAAAAAGTTCAAAGGCAGACCGGCCAATTACTGGCTCCTTGACGGATCATGGAAAGAGAAGGAGGAGTACGCTGATGACAGTTCTTGTTCGTCAGGATGTGTCTCCTGCTTTTTTCTGCGAGTTTTCCAAAGGCATGGAGATGTGCCAGCCGAAACCTAAAAAATCCGAATAATACCATTTCACAACTTTATTCCTGTATGGAAAAAGAATCCGGTATCCGGTTTTGGAAAAGGCGTCCGAAAGGTATATGAGAGCGTACAAAGAAAACAACCCGGATACGGAGATCAGAAGCTTTCCCGGAACTCACGATATCCTGCATGACTCCGGATATGAATCGGTATTTAAGGCAATCGCCGATTATTTGAGAAAATAATACTACAATCAGAACCCGATGCTCTACCCTGAAAAGCTGCTCCAGTCGTGCCGGGCTGTCCAGTCGCCCTTCGTACTCCTCTTTATTCTCCGCATGTATAATAAACGGAGCAATATCTGCCTGCAGGCATTGCACAAATGCAATGATGCGGGCTACCTTATAACATGAGAAAAGCATTAAACAAGGAGACTCACGCCAAAACTATGAATCTCCTTGTTTAATAAAGGTTCGAAGTATCCCTCCGGGTATATCTATATCTTATTTTTGATTAATCTCTGCGAATCCAGCAGCATCAATTTTTAATTCTATTTTTTCGCCTTTTTTAAGTTCTTTCCATTGAGAAAAATCCATTTCATATCTTCCTGTTTCGGTCTTGCCCTTCTTTTTCTCATATGTAGCGGTCACAAAATAATGCTCTTCTTCTGCTCCTGTTCTCTGTCCGTCTTTAAGTTTCGGTTCCGGCCAGGAAGGGTTCTGATCATTGCCGGAACTTTTTGCAGTATCGACAACCGTCCATTTGTCTATTTCATAGTAATATTTTGTAGCATACACAGGCTCCTTCCGGTAGACTGGTTTTTCTACATCTTCGGTGCCAGGCATGACATCATGCCAAAAATGATTGCTGCGAAGATTCCCAGAATGAGCAGCACCCGCCTCAGCAGTGGCTTTTTCTTTGGTGTATTTTGGGGGATATTTTTCTGGCAGGATTCTTTTTTCTCTTCTTTCTTTCGTTTCTTTTCCTCTTCCTGCTGCCTCATCTCGAAGTAGTTTCTCTCCGAATCTTCTTTTGTGGCACCACAGTTTTTGCAGACATTCAGATCGTCGCTGTTAAGACTGCCGCAAAAGCTGCACTGCCAGTCCGGATTACGGCTGATCTTTTCTGCTTCCTCCTCAGAAACATATTTAATTTCATCCGGCATATAGAATTTTGTATTTTCGTCCTGCGGATGCCCACAATCGGGACAGGTTTTTTGACCGGCTCTAATCCTTTTATTCCCACAAAACGGGCAATCCCAGAGACCTTCGATTATCTTTCCCATAC
>NZ_JBWJVP010000031.1:0-20119 GCF_056339915.1 Blautia sp. ZXY-1-B12
GCGTAGAAAGGTTTCCTTTTGTTTGTCATTGACGGAAAACTGCTTTTTAGCCGAATCAGTTAAGTCTCCTGCAGAGATTGTGAAAAGCAATTTCACATGAGTTCAATTTGAACTGTTTGGCGAGATGGGAGGAAACGTGATTATGAAGGAACTTAATTTAAAACATGAAGCCAAGCGTTACGGCTGTGCGGTTCTGGCTGCAACGATCATGGCGTTGAATATTAAGACATTTGTTCGTGCAGGCGGTCTTTTTCCGGGAGGATTTACAGGACTTACTCTGCTGCTCCAGAACATTTTTCAGACATTTATGGGGATTGCAGTTCCGTATACGCTGATTAATGTACTGCTGAACTCTATTCCTGTATTTATTGGTCTGAAATTTATCGGAAAGAAATTTACCATCAGTTCTGTCTGTGTGATCGTGCTTTCCGGTCTGCTTACAGATATTATTCCCAGTCAGCCGATCACTTATGATACATTGCTGATCAGTATCTTTGGTGGTCTGATCAATGGCTTCTGCATCAGTCTCTGTCTGATCGGTAATACCAGTACAGGTGGAACTGACTTTATTGCGATTTATTTTTCCGAGAAAAATGGCAGGGATATCTGGAATTATATTCTGTGTGGAAATGCAGTGATCCTGACTGTGGCAGGTTTACTTTTTGGATGGGACAGGGCACTTTACTCTATTATCTTTCAGTTTACCTCTACTCAGGTGATTCAGATGCTGCATCAGAGATATAAGAAGCATACGCTGTTTATTATCACGAAGGAGCCGTATCAGATTTATGAAGAGATTTTCAAGCTTACCAACCATACGGCAACACGTTTCGAAGGTATTGGATGTTATACAGATGAGAAGACCAGTATGATCTATTCTGTAGTCTCTACAGAAGAAGCGAAATATCTGGTAAAGAAGGTACATGAGATCGATCCGAAGGCTTTTGTAAATATTATCAAAACCGATTACATAAACGGAAGATTTTACCAGAAAACAGATTATTAATTACTTGTATTCCCTTTCTGTGAGCGTATAATACAGGATATAAGGAATCTGTTCGTTCATGGAGTTTGTATTTAAAATTGGATGAACAGTAACCGGCACACAAGGAGGGTGATATATATGGGTAATGCAACAGAAAGCACACTTCCTCACGGCAATACCTCAGGCTATGACCGCAAAGCCTGCAGGACATGCGCCTGTTCCACCTGTTATGAGCAGGAGTTCTGCGACAGATGCAGTTCCTGTCAGAATCAGTCACGGAAATTAGACAGGTGCAATGCTTACGAGGGGGCATATAACTATTAACCTCAACATATCCCTATCTGCTGCAAAATAATAAACAGTGGATGGGGATTTCTTTATAAAAAACAGTTATTATATTATAAGTATAAGCAATGTTTTTCTATAGCAAGCCTCTTAATCAATATGCATTATTTACAAGGGTTGCTATAAGTTTACAGATTCATAAGATGTATCTGATATAATAATTCTGTTACTTACTGATATAAACTTTCCGTAAGTTCTTTTGCTGATGAACTTTGCTATAGAATTTTTTGGGGAATGGCAGAATGTTGAATGGTTACAAAAGAACAATTATTTACAGGAGAAGAAAAAAATATGATCGTATATCACTATTGCAGTTTAGAATCATTGAATTCTATTTTGAAAAATCGTTCCCTCCGTCTGACAAATATCCTGAAATCCAATGATTCCATGGAGATCAGCTGGATCTGCAGGTATTATGACGCAGAATTTAAAAGAGCTTATGAAAATGCTTCAGATTTATTCAGATCAAAGATTTCATCAGAGAGATTGATGGGATATGTGAAACTGTTTACAGATGAATTTTTCAATGAAAATCATGCAGACTTCAGATATTATGTAACCTGTTTTTCGTATCAGAATGATCTGCTCAGTCAGTGGCGGGGATATGCGGATGACGGGCGCGGAGCTGCCATCGGATTTGACCTGGATGTATTAAAAGAAGTTGTAACGGTTTCTCCGGAGATTTCAAAGCCGTCAATTGTGTCATTACATAAGATCAGTTATTCTGAAGCAGAGCAGAGAGAAGTTGTACATCAGATAGTGCAAGAATTGGTTGATGAAATCGAGAAGATATTACAGAAAGAAGAACAATGTCGGGAAAGCATTGAGGAGAAGCAGGATTATGAAATAGAAGTACTGGATAAAGTCATGAACTGTTTTGAGAAAAAGTTTTTGAAATTATTTCAGGAATCTGTTTACATGAAAAATCCGTTTTTCAGAGAAGAAAGCGAAATCCGATTGTGCGAGTTTTCGCCGAAACAGTTTCTGATGGGAAGAGAAGTTGAACTTTCTCTCGGTGCACGTTTATATAACTATTCCTACTATGTAAAAGAAAGTCAGCTGATATCTTATGTGGATTTTGATTTTTCAGATTGTCTTGACCGGCTGATAAAGGAACTCGTTATAGGGCCAAAGTGTCTGATGTCAGAGAGAGACATGGAATATTATCTGACAACGCTCGGTCTGTCGAATTGTCGGGTAAAGAAATCGCAGGGGACATATCGGTAATATATTTATAGCAATTCCCTTATATGGGCATATCAGACATCATGGAAAGGCAGATGAAAGACATGAAAAGAAAATTACCATTCAGAAAAGTGGCGGTATTTCTGATACTGGCATTATTTCTGACAGCAGGCATCAGTATGCGTGCAGTTACCGTAAATGCAGCTACATATGTGAAACAGGACAGAACCTCCGTCAGCATCACATCGAAGAAAACGGGATGGCAGAAAATAAACGGAGATTACTATTTTTATAATTCAAAGGGGCGTCTGATCTGCGGTTCTTTTAAGTATAAAGGTTATTATTACTACAGTATTGCCAACGGCAAACGTTTCACCGGGTGGATGAAGCGTTCCGGTAATAAATACTATTACAATCGTAAAAATGGTGCCATGTTCCGCAATCGCTGGGCAACAGGTGATAAATATACCTATTATTTCAATAAATCCGGCGTGGCAATTGCCAGGCAGTGGCTTACTCAGGATGGAAAAAAATACTATTTCCTCAGCAATTCCACCATGGCAAAGGGCTGGCAGAAGATAGGAAAATATTATTACTATTTCAGCAAGAAAACAGGAGTGATGGCAAAAAATACCTGGATAGGTAAATATTATGTAAACAGCAAAGGGCAGCGTGTAAAATCTTCAGATACTAAACCAACAGTCACTCAAAGCGGCAATACTTACGAATACAAAAGCAGCACTCTTAATATTAAACTTGAACGCAAATCAGTCCATGGAATTTCCTACTGGGTAGCGCATATAAAGACATCCAATGCCAAACAGCTGAAATCCGCCCTCTCCAACGGAACTTATGGCGGATCCCGACAGACAACCTCTGATGCAGTATCCTCAAATGGAGGCATTATCGGAGTAAACGGCAGTGCTTTCGACTATGGTACAGGAAAACCATCCCCCCTTGGCATGTGCATCAAAAACGGGATTATCTATGGTGATTACATGACCAGTTATTCAGTCATGGCAGTAAAGAAAGATGGAACTATTTATACTCCGGCACAGGGACTTATGGGAAAAAATCTTCTTGCAGCCGGTGTAAAAGATACATATAATTTTGGTCCGGTTCTTATTAAAGATGGCGAAGCCCAGCTTCCATGGGCTGAAACAGAAAAATATTATCCACGTACAGCGGTAGGAATGGTAAAGCCCAACGATTATGTACTCCTTGTAACAGATACCGGCAGCTATAATGGTCTTAATCACTGGGATATGGTGAATATTTTCAAATCCTACGGCTGTACTTATGCTTACAACCTGGATGGAGGCGGTTCTGCAACCCTGTACTTTAATGGAAAAGTAATGAATAAACTTATCGGCAATACTCAGCGTCCATGCGCAGACTTCCTTTATTTCACCCGATAATCCTTTTCCAGATAAGAATCCCGTCTGCTTGCACATGCTGCCAAAGCCCAGCACACAAGAATCAGCAGCCCAATCCCCATAGCCAGCACAGCAAGCAGGATTACGATAATTGCGTGGATAAACATAGACATGGATGACCTCCTTTCACAGTCATTCGGTTATGAACTGAGCAGCGAAGCAGATGATTTTATCCGCCTGACTTGTCTCATTCACTGACTTGGATAAAAATGGATGTTGTATAAGGAGTAATAAAAAGATATCAGGATGACCTGACAAGAACAATTAAGACAGTTAAAAGATCTGTTAACTAATTTAAATATACGCTGTCACACTCAAAAAAGCAAGCCGAAACTTTCGAGGGATTTCGACTTGCTTTTTGGCTGATTATTTACGAGGCTTGCTATAAGTATCAGAGAAAGATGTTACGGCAATCCGGAATGAATTTGGGTTACGTTACTGAGAACAGAGGGAACAGTAACGATTGTTTTGGTAAAATATTAACAATTCCATAAAAACACTTGACAACCCTACTTTACCATACTAAAATGTAAAAAGCAAAAAAAACTGTTGCCGCAGGAAAAACAAATGATTGCCCTATACGGAAAAAGGGACATCCTTCCATGGCAGAACAAGGAGGAATATTATGAAAAAATACAGCGACATGAGCAAAGAAGAACTGCTTACACTCAAAGCACAGCTGGATAAAGAATACGCAGATATCAAAGCAAAGGGCTTAGCCCTCGATATGTCACGTGGAAAACCGTCAGCAGACCAGCTCGATCTCTCGATGGGATTAATGAACGTATTAAGCAGCGATTCAGACCTCAAGTGCGAAACAGGAGTAGACTGCCGTAACTACGGTGTTATCGACGGAATCCCGGAAGCTAAACGCCTCCTTGGAGAAATGTCAGAAGTAGATCCTGATCATATTATCATCTACGGAAACTCCAGCTTAAACGTTATGTTTGACAGCATTGCCCGTTCCATGACTCAGGGTGTAATGGGAAATACCCCATGGTGTAAGCTTGATAAGGTAAAATTCCTCTGTCCTGTACCGGGATATGACCGCCATTTCAAGATCACAGAATTCTTCGGAATCGAAATGATCAACGTGCCAATGACACCACAGGGACCGGACATGGATATGGTAGAGAAGCTTGTCAGTGAAGACGCATCCATCAAAGGAATCTGGTGCGTACCGAAATACTCCAACCCACAGGGATACACTTACTCAGCAGAGACAGTAGACCGTTTTGCACACCTGAAACCGGCAGCACCTGATTTCCGTATCTACTGGGATAACGCATACAGCATTCATCATCTCTATGATGACAATCAGGACTTCCTTGTAGAAATCCTTGAAGCATGTGCAAAAGCAGGAAACCCTGACCTTGTATATAAATTTACATCAACATCAAAAGTCAGCTTCCCGGGTTCCGGTATTGCAGCAGTTGCAGCTTCCAAAGCAAATCTGGAAGATTTCCGCAGCTATATGCAGATCCAGACAATCGGACATGACAAATTAAACCAGTTACGCCATGTAAAATTCTTCAAAAATATCGACGGTCTTCATGAACACATGAGAAAACATGCGGCAATTCTCCGCCCGAAATTTGAAATGGTCCTTAACACACTGGACAGAGAACTTGGCGGTCTTGGAATCGGCGAGTGGACAAAACCACATGGTGGATACTTCATTTCCTTTGATTCAATGGAAGGATGTGCAAAAGCTATTGTTGCCAAGGCAAAAGAAGCAGGTGTTGTACTTACAGGAGCAGGCGCAACTTATCCATATGGAAAAGATCCGAAAGACTCCAATATCCGTATTGCACCAAGCTTCCCGACTCCTGAGGATCTTGGAAAAGCAGCAGAAGTGTTCGTACTCTGTGTTAAACTTACAAGTGTAGAGAAACTACTGGAAAATGCATAAAAATGCTAAAAGAGAATAATCGTATTTACTTTCTGGATAAATAATGTGATAATAAAACTGCCCGGCATAACTTTTTGCCGGGCGGTTGCTGTTTATAAAAAGAAAGGAGAAGATGTCGTGAGCAGCAGAAAGAAAATCATGGCCACCTTGATCATAATCTTACTCCTGCTGACTGCCGGAGTATATGGATATGGTGTATACTATTTCACAGAGCATTTCTTACCGGGATCAATGGTAAACGGATTCAACTGTTCTTATATGACGGTGTCTCAGTCAGAAGAATTGCTTACGCAGAAGGTAGGAGCGTATGTTCTTACTATTGGCACCAGAAATAACGGACAGGAGAGTATCACAGCAAAACAGGCGGGACTTTCCTATGACTCAGATGGAAGTGTTGGTAAACTGATCAGGAATCAGGATCGTTTTACATGGTTTCTTGCTTTTAATCAGCACAGGAATTATGAAGTGTCCTCCTCCATTAAATATGATGAGCAGAAAACGGAGGCTGCCATTTCCGGACTGAAATGTATGCAGCAGGAGAATATGACAGAGCCTTCAGATGCTCATATAGAAGAGAAAGACGATAAGTTTGTAATTGTTCCTGAGCAGGAGGGAACTGCACTGAAACCAGAAAAAACAAGTCAGGATATTATAGATGCTCTTGTCACAGGACGAACGCCGGTTGATCTGGAAGCAGATGGATGCTACAAAGAACCGAAAGTTTATCAGAGTGATGAAACTTTGACGAAGAATTGTGAACTGATAAACAAACTTACGGATGTAGTGATAACCTATGATTTTGATGATCGCACAGAGACAGTAGACAGAGATATGATCAAAAACTGGCTCACAACAGATGAAAACGGTCTTTATACACTTGACAAAAAACAGATAGAAGCATATATCAGTGAACTGTCGGCTAAATATGATACGGTTGGAAGAGAGAGAACATTTAATACATATGATGGTCGTGAGATTACTGTCAGCGGAGGGAATTATGGCTGGCAGATCGATCAGAAAGCGGAGCTGAAAGAACTTACAGAACTGATAAAAAACGGAGAAACCCAGGTCAGAGAACCTGTTTATTCCCATGAAGGTCTGGTCAGGAAAACAAATGATATCGGATATACGTATATAGAGATTGACCTGACGGCCCAGAGAATGGTATTCTATAAAGATGGAACGCCGACTGCGGATGCGCAGATCGTATCCGGAAATCCATTCGTGCCCAACTGTGCAACTCCTGTGGGATGTTATACAACAGGTGAAATGAAGAGCGGATGTACAGTGAACGGAGAGGACTATCCTTCTGCTGTAAATTACTGGATCCCATTCGATGGAAATCTGGGGATCAGTGATGCTCCATGGAGAATGGATTTCGGAGGACAGCTTTATGAATTTGAAGGCACACATGGAAGCATCTGTGCACCATCCGATCAGGTGCAGATCATTTTCAGCAATGTTGAGAAGAACACACCGATTGTTATTTATGAATAAAGGAGAAAAATGATGAAGATTGTAGTATTAGCGGGGGGAACAAGTACAGAACGTACTGTCTCCATTACATCAGGAACAGGAATATGTAAGGCATTACGACAGAAAGGACATCAGGCGATTCTTGTGGATATTTTCTGCGGCATTGAGAATGTGGACCGGGAGAATCCGTTTCCGTCAGAGTATGATGTGGACGCAGCATCAGAATATATGTCAGCATTTAACGACAGGATTGAACAGATGAAAAAAGAGAGAAGAAGCTTCTTCGGACCAAACGTGCTGAAACTCTGCGAGGCGGCTGACATTGTTTTCCTGGGACTTCATGGTGCGAACGGAGAAGATGGAAAAGTACAGGCAACATTTGACCTGATGGGAATCAAATATACAGGAACCGGATATTTAAGCAGTGCCCTGGCAATGGATAAGGGAATCACCAAGCAGATGTTCCTGATGAATAATGTACCAACACCGCGGGGAGTGTCTATGGTAAAAGAAGAAATGACCACAGATCTGAAAGCACTTGGAATGGAATTTCCTGTAGTTGTAAAAACTTGCTGTGGCGGTTCCAGTGTAGGTGTTTATATTGTGAATGATCAGGCCGAATATGAGCAGGCTCTCAAAGACGCTTATTCTTATGAAAATGAAGTCGTGGTCGAAGAATATATAAAAGGACGTGAATTTTCAGTAGCGGTTGTGGACGGAAAAGCTTATCCGATCATCGAAATTGCTCCGCTTCAGGGATTCTATGATTATAAGAATAAATATCAGGCCGGCTCTACGATTGAGACCTGTCCTGCCGAAATTTCACCGGAACTCACAGAGAAAATGCAGCATTATGCGGAAGCAGGAGCCAAAGCTCTGTTTATGGAAGGATACTGCCGTCTTGATTTCATGATGAAGGAGAATGGAGATATGTATTGTCTGGAAGCAAATACTCTTCCCGGAATGACACCAACCAGTCTGATTCCGCAGGAGGCAAAAGTTCTGGGAATCGACTATCCGACTTTATGTGAGAAACTGATTGAAGTTTCCATGAAAAAATATCCGACGCAGGATTTCACATTATAGAGCGTGTCTGCAGTAATTTATAGAATTGTTATAGATGCATTATTAAGAGAATTGCTATAACAGGAAAGAAGATATAAAAAATATTATGAAAAACTTAACTCTTGAAAATATCGCCCGCGTATGCGGCGGTACTTATTATGGTCCGGCTGATAAATTACAGGAAGAAGTAATGTCTGTTATCACAGACAGCAGAAAAGCAGAAGAAGGATGTCTGTTTGTACCTATTGTGGGGGAACGTGTAGATGCCCATAAATTTATCCCACAGGTAATGGAAGCAGGGGCACTGGCAACCTTGTCGGAACGGGTGCTTGATAACGCTGATTTTCCTTATATCGCAGTAGAATCTTCTCTTCAGGCAGTGAAAGATATTGCAGAGTTTTATTTAAAGCAGCTTCAGATCCCGGTTGTGGGAATTACAGGAAGTGTTGGTAAGACAAGTACAAAAGAAGTGATCGCATCTGTTCTGAACCAGAAATACCATACTCTGAAAACACAGGGCAACTTTAACAATGAACTTGGTTTGCCTCTCACAGTTTTCCGTCTGTGTGATGGAGATGAAATTGCAGTTCTGGAAATGGGGATCAGTGATTTCGGTGAGATGACCAGACTTGCGCAGATTGCAAGACCGGACACCTGCGTGATCACGAATATCGGTACCTGCCATCTGGAGAATCTGGGAGACAGAAATGGTGTTCTGAAAGCAAAGACAGAGATTTTTAAATTCCTCAGACCGGAGGGACATATTGTATTAAATGGCGATGATGACAAGCTTATCACAGTAAAAGAATATGAAAAGATAAAACCTGTATTTTTCGGAATGAGTAATGAATGTCAGGTTTACGGTGATAAGATTGTAAGCAGAGGTTTAAAGGGAATGACCTGCACCATTCATCTGGGGGATACTGCATTTACAGTTGATATCCCGATGCCGGGGCGCCATATGGTATATAATGCGCTGGCAGCAGCTGCAGTTGGAAATATTTATGGACTTACAACTGAGCAGATCAAAGCCGGAATCGAGAGCCTGGAGCCGATCAGCGGTCGTTTCAGAATGATCGAAACAGATAAATTTCTGATCGTAGATGACTGCTATAATGCAAATCCCATGTCCATGAAAGCCTCTCTGGATGTTCTGCAGGATGGTGCAGGACGCAGAATAGCAGTCCTTGGCGATATGGGTGAACTTGGAGAGAATGAAGTTCAGCTTCATGAGGAGGTAGGAGAGCATGCCGGAAAATGTGATATCGATGTTCTTATCTGTACAGGTAAACTGTGCAGAAATATGGCAGAGAGAGCACAGCGGACAAATCCGGACCTGAAAGTAATCTATGAGCCGGACAGAGAAAGTCTGCTGGAGCATCTGGAAGGTTATGTACAGGATGGTGACACTATTCTTGTGAAAGCTTCCCATTTTATGAAGTTTGAAGAGGTAGTTACGAAACTGGAAAATATGTAAACACTTTTGTCTTTTTATGAGAGAATTTGATGAGCGATTTTAGTTCCATGATACCGGAAACAGCAGTATAATAATCCTGTCAGTTTATGAGCAGGCAGCGAAGCAGATAGTTTTATCTGTTCAAGTGAGGAGGATGTTATGCTGGAGAAAGTTATGGAACTGCATTTCCTGCTGTATGCCATGATGTTAATGGGCGGACTGGGAGCACTGGGGATGCTGACCACACATCTTACCTACCGAAGAATGATCAGAAAAAATACAGAGGTTAAATCAAATCTCAAAGAGAAATGGACAAATCTTTGGAAAACAAGAGACAGGCTGTTGAACCGTATGAACCGGTTTGTCTGGTATCCGTCACTTTTCTGTATCGCTTTTCTTGGACTGGCTTTTTTCCTGTATTCCAAAGATGTACGATGGGACGGAATGCCGCTGGCATATCTTTATGTGGCTGCGATTATTCCGACAGCATTGCTTTTGCTGAGACAGGCGCTGGATTTTACATACAGAGAAGAACTTCTGATGAATTCTTTTTCTGATTATGTGGAACATGCCCGCACATGGGTAGAAGAAGTGCCGGTGCCGGAGAAGGCTGACGAAGCTGTAAAAGAGGAAATCGTTGAACATATTGCGGACAGTATCCGCCAGACTGCAGCAGCAGGAAGCCATTTCAGCGGAATGCTTACACCCGAGGAAGATGAGATTATGAGAGAAATCATAAGAGAATTTATGAAATAAAGACATGAAAATTCACTGCAAATGAGATACACAGGATCAGAAACAATATGGCAATGTAAAGTTTCTGATCCTGTACACATTTTAAGACAGAATAATTTATTATTCGTCATCCTCTTCAATTACCTGAATCTCCAGATAATCAAAATCAATCTGCTCTATAAAATTATCCTGATAAAATCTGGCTTTTCCATGTTTCTTAAAATGTCTGACTGTAGATTCCAGCCAGATTGGGTTTCCCAGATCCATTTCATAACAGATACTTTCCAGACCACGAAAAATCTTGTGGGTCCGCGTATCTTCGGAGTCATCGCAGATTACAGTATCTTTCAGTAAATGATTATCTTTCCATAATTTTCCCCATAAACGGAACATATCGGTAATACCTCCCTGTCAGAACTGCCACAGGCGGCAGAAATCTCATTTTCTAAGTGATTCCCAGTATAGCGGATTTTGGTAGGAAAGTAAAGAAAGTAAAAAAATGCTACTGCTTGTAGTAACTAAAATGTTACTGTTCACTCCGTTCTCAGTAACATAGCCAAAATTCATTCCAGATTGCCTGCGGCAATGGAATTTTGGCTTGTATGTCTCGGGATTTTGGCATATTCATGCCAAAACACCTCGCGGAATAGTGGTGTGTGAACAGTAACACTAAAATACTTATAGTCTTAGGCTTGATTATTCCGGTGGAATATTCTATAATAAAACCTAAATTTCCATAAATTAGCGTGTCAAAGTGCCGGTTCAGGAGAAAATCAGTTTTCATCTGGAAATTTGAAGACTGGTGTGGATAAGGTGAGTTCCATAACTGCATTTGTGATATGCAAAAAAACAGAATGGAGGAGACATTATGAAATTATACGATACCGGTGTGTATTTGCTGAATGGTCAGAAGATTGTTCCGGAGAATCAGGCAGATTTTCCTGTTTCCAAAGAGGAAGCTGCAAAGAGTACAATTGCCTATTCAATTCTGAAAGCACACAATACTTCCGGAAATATGGAGAAACTTCAGATTAAATTTGATAAACTGACTTCTCATGATATCACTTTTGTCGGAATTATCCAGACTGCACGTGCTTCAGGCCTTGAGAAATTTCCGGTGCCATATGTACTGACAAACTGCCATAATTCACTCTGTGCAGTAGGCGGAACTATTAATGAAGATGATCATATGTTTGGACTTACCTGTGCCAAGAAATATGGCGGCGTATATGTACCGCCCCATCAGGCGGTTATCCATCAGTTTGCAAGAGAAATGCTTGCAGCAGGCGGTAAAATGATCCTCGGTTCAGACAGCCATACACGATATGGCGCACTGGGAACCATGGCAATGGGTGAGGGCGGACCGGAGCTTGTAAAGCAGCTTCTTTCCCAGACTTATGATATCAATATGCCAGGCGTCGTTGCCATTTATCTTACCGGTTCTCCTCGTCCGGGCGTAGGTCCTCAGGACGTTGCGCTTGCGATTATCGGCAAGGTTTTTGCAAACGGATATGTGAAGAATAAAGTTATGGAATTTGTAGGACCCGGTGTTGCAAATTTAAGTGCTGATTTCCGAATTGGTGTAGATGTAATGACAACAGAGACTACCTGTCTTTCCTCTATCTGGCAGACAGATGAGAAGATTCAGGAATTCTATGAGATCCATGGCAGAAGTGAAGATTACAAAGAACTGAAACCAGGTGAAACAGCATACTATGATGGCTGTGTAGAGATTGATCTGAGTGAGATCAGACCAATGATCGCTATGCCATTCCATCCAAGCAATACATATACAATTGATGAACTGAAAGCAAATCTGGATGATATTCTGGCAGATGTTGAGAAAAAAGCACAGATCAGCCTTGATGGAAAAGTTCCATATACATTAAGAGACAAAGTAATTGATGGTAAACTTTATGTAGAACAGGGAATTATCGCAGGATGTGCAGGTGGTGGATTTGAAAATATCTGTGCAGCAGCTGATATCCTTAAAGGAAAGAGCATTGGTGCAGATGCCTTCACATTGAGTGTATATCCGGCAAGTACTCCGATTTATATGGAACTGGCTAAGAATGGCGTTCTGGCAGGACTTCTTGAAACGGGAGCTGTTGTGAAGACTGCTTTTTGCGGACCTTGCTTTGGTGCAGGGGATACTCCTGCAAATAATGCATTCAGTATCCGTCATACGACCAGAAACTTCCCGAACCGCGAAGGTTCTAAAATCCAGAATGGCCAGATTTCTTCTGTTGCACTTATGGACGCACGTTCTATTGCGGCAACTGCAGCAAACAAAGGTTTCCTGACTTCAGCAGAGGATTATACGGGTGGTTATACAGGACAGAAATATTTCTTTGATAAGACAATTTATGACAATCGTGTATTTGACAGCAAGGGTATAGCTGATCCGGGTGTAGAGATCCAGTTTGGTCCGAATATTAAGGACTGGCCGGAGATGGCTGCACTTCCGGAGAATCTGATCGTGAAGGTTGTTTCTGAGATCCATGATCCGGTTACTACAACAGATGAACTGATCCCGTCCGGTGAGACATCTTCTTATCGTTCCAATCCACTTGGACTGGCTGAGTTTACGCTTTCCAGGAAAGATCCTGCTTATGTAGGACGTGCGAAAGAGGTTCAGAAAGCTCAGAAGGCTATTCAGGAAGGAAAATGTCCGGTTGAGGCATTACCGGAAATGAAACCTGTAATGGATGTGATCAAAAAGGATTATCCGAATGTAAGCAAGGAAAATCTTGGTGTGGGAAGTACGATCTTTGCAGTGAAACCAGGTGATGGTTCTGCGCGTGAGCAGGCTGCTTCCTGTCAGAAAGTGCTTGGCGGATGGGCAAATATCGCCAATGAGTATGCGACAAAGAGGTACCGTTCTAATCTGATCAACTGGGGTATGCTTCCATTCCTGATTAAAGAAGGGGAGCTTCCGTTTGCAAACGGAGATTATCTGTTCTTCCCACAGATTCGTAAGGCAGTGGAAGAAAAGGATGATGTGATCCGGGGATATGTTGTCGGTGCTGAGGGACTGAAGGAGTTTGAAGTGGCTCTTGGGGAGCTTACGGATGATGAACGTGAGATTATCCTTAAGGGATGCCTGATTAATTATAATCGAAAATAGGAAGTGATGAAGATGCAGCTATCCTCTCTTTATGTTGAGAGTGGCTGCATCTTTATTATAGCAATTCTCTAAAATAATGCATCTTAATCTAGCCCATCAGAGTGTGAAATCCTGCGTCAGATATCTTTGCCGTGCGTCAGCACGCCTGCAGATATCTTCCTTGTCTTTCGCACTCTGCCGAACTGTCTTAAATGCATTATTTACGAGGATTGCTATAGATATAATAGAGCCCTCCGGGCAGAATGTACTGCGGCGGAGAAAGATAAATAGTCTGAAAATTATCAAATAAATAAAAATATTGTAAAATTAGTGCAAATAAGACAAAGATAAAACAGAAAATATTAAAATAAAATGTAAAAATGTATTGACAAATAATAACGAGAGTGTTATTATAACACCATCAAAAGAAACAAGAAAACGAATTAAACAATCAAAGAAATTCATTCAATTCATAGCATATATAAATGTTCCAATGAAAAGGATGAAAATAAAAGAAAGGTTCGGGTGATTCCATTGGGAAAGAATTTATAACTCCATCAATATGAGAGTGACGGGTATCGCATTTCCTGCAAGAAAGACCTGATACGGAGATTATAAAAAAGTATTTTCCTTATATAATATAAGAGCATACGCACAGTCTGATTAATAAGGAAGGAATGTATCAAAGGTATTATAGAAGCGATAACTTATATTGAATATCTGTTGCAGACCTGATACAGGGATTTTGGTAAATGTGTAAAGAAATATTTACCGGAAGAGCATAACCCTTATCTCAGTAGTTAGCCTGAAAGCAGAGGTTCAGGTAACAGATAAACTGAAGGTAAGAACGATGTTTTGAGAGGCATATAGAAGTTTAAGTATATGGTTTGAAATCCTGCATCAGAAGAATATCCGGTATATAAAATTACAGGATATTGAGAGAAATATTAAGGTACTTTTTCAGTGATACTTTACATAATTCAGAACATCTGCCATTAATGTTCGATAAATATGAAAAGCACATAAGGAAATTAAACAGTTGTGAATTTAAGAAGTTAGGTTTATGATTGCTTAGCACGAAAAATAATGAAAAAGTGTATCCGATATTTCATAAATGAAAAATAAATTATAATACGTGAAATTATAATTTAAAATCTATAAAACTTTCTAAGTAAGTTCCGATGAACTGAATAACTGATATCATAAAAGCATAAAAGCAGGAATGGATCAGATTATAAACAGTACATATGGATTATGAGCAGGAAACAGAATAGGAATTTTAAATAAACATAGAAAAATTTAATAGTGAACTTATAAAGTAGTTTGTAAATAACATATTATTTTATTATAGAAAGAATACTAAGAGGAAAATAAATTGAATAACGAAGAACATTGAAGCGGTCATCATTTTTGAAATCAGGAAAAGTAAAAAGTGATGACCGTTTTCAAATTGTATTCATATATATTCGTTATATATTCGTTTATTGCGTGAAATGGAATTTTAGGATATACTCTCCATGAAAAGGAGAGTTTTTTTATGTGGATAAAAGATATCAGAGATTATATTTTATATGAAGATAAAGATATTCTGGTCTGTCACAAACCGGCAGGGCTTGCAGTTCAGAATGCGCGGGTTGGCAGTATGGATATGGAGAGCCTCTTGAAGAATTATATTGCTCAGAAGGTGCCGGGTAAGATGCCGTATCTGGGTATTATCCATCGCCTGGATCAGCCGGTGGAGGGGGTTCTTGTATTTGCCCTGAATCCGAAGGCAGCAGCAGATCTCAGCAGACAGATGACAGCGGGAAAAATAAAGAAGACTTATCTTGCAGTTACAGAAGGAACAGTGAAAGTGAAGAGTGCAAAACTGGTGGACTGGCTGAAGAAGGATGGCAGGACCAACAGCTCTGCAGTGGTTGAGGGAGGAACTTCCGGAGCAAAAAAGGCGATATTGTCCTATGAAGTTCTGGAAACCTGGAAAAATAAGGAAGATGCACAGGATTGTGGCGAAAGAAACCTGATCCGGATCGATCTGGATACAGGCAGGCATCATCAGATTCGTGTGCAGATGGCGCATGCCGGAATGCCTTTGGTTGGTGACAGAAAGTATAATCCCGGTCAGAATAGTCAGGAACCGCTGGCTCTCTGTTCTGCAAAACTGGGATTTCAGCATCCGGTGACAAAGAAACAGTTGGAGTTTCAGGTGCAGCCTGCAGGTATGGCATTCAAAAGACATTGATATAGCGCAATTTTTGATGTATAAAAGTGAAAAATGTGTAAAATCTCTGGACGAATTTCGTAAAGTGTGTATAATGTAGAAAGTAATATGCAGTTATAAGGTTTATAGCAATTCTCGTAAATAATGTATTTAAGAGAATCGCTACAGGTAATTGTTCGATGTTAATTATTCTGTGAGAGTACTGAGCAGATATCGATTTTTAGTTGACAGAAATTATACATTATTTTATGAAATTGCTGTAATGTGCAGTATAGCACTGAAAGGAAGAGGAAATTAAAATGAAAAGAGCGGCGGCAGCAGCGATAAGTTTAATGACAGGACTGGCAATGCTGACAGGATGCAGCAGAGCGGAGGTGGAAGAGACAATCCAGCCGTTGGTGGCAGACGCTATCGAAGAATCCGATTCAGAGGCAGAAGCAGTGAAGGAAGAGGATGAGAGTCCGCTGATTCCGGAGATTGATACAGATATAAAAATCCATGCCGGTTCAAGGATCGCAGTGGTAAGCAAATGTGTCAAGGGCGAATACTGGAAGATGGTTAAGAAAGGCATGGAAGATGCGGTAAAGGAAATTAATAAAGCATATGGTTATAAAAAAGATGACCAGATTACCATGACGTTTGAAGGTCCTGATAATGAAGAGGATGTAGAGACTCAGATCAATACAATAGATGCTGTTATCGCAGAGAATCCGGATGTTCTTTGTATTTCGGCAAGTGACATGGATTCCTGTGAGGCACAGCTTGAAGCTGCAAAGGAGAATGGAATTCCGGTTATAGCATTTGATTCTAATGTAGCCGAGAAAAAACTGGTGAAGGCATATCGGGGAACCGATAATGTGCAGGTAGGAAAGATGGCTGCTTATCAGCTTGGCAGTGCACTCGGAAAGATGGGAAAGGTTGCGGTTTTTTCCGCACAGCAGAAGACAAAGAGTGTTCAGGATCGTGTAGAAGGATTCATGAATAATATCGGGAAGTACGGAGACATTGAAGTTGTGGAAACTATTTATTCTGATCAGGTAGATGATATGGAGGCTTCCATGAAGGAAGTTCTGGAAAAATATCCCACACTGGATGGTGTATTCTGCACCAATGCAGATATTACAGAGATGTATCTGAATCTGGAGAAGAGTGATGAGCATGATGCACCGGCTCTGGTAGGGGTTGATGCAACTACTAAGCAGCAGGAAGCAATCCGTAATGGAGAAGAGATTGGCTGTGTTTCTCAGCAACCTTATGCTATGGGATACCAGACGATCTGGGCAGCAGTTGAAACAACGGCACCGAAGAAATCTGTTGTGATCGATAAAAATGTACTGAGTAATCCGGCATGGATTGATGCAGACTGCCTGGATGATCCGGACTACAGTGGGTATTTATATACAGAATAAGGATTAAAGATAAACGCTCCGGGGAGATACTCAGGGTCTCAAATGCATTAATTAAGAGGACTTTCTATGGGAGAATGTGTCAGCTGAGACAGACCGGTAATACCGAACTTATATATAAAACAGGATTATATACGAAAGAGGAAGCATGAAAACAGTGATGAGTTGTTTTCGTGCTTTTTTTGTGTTATAGAATATTACTCCGTAATGTTCTATGACACAAAAAAGCTATCCGGGCAGGCTCCTTATTTATATCTCTTCTTCTTTGAAATAAAAATATAAACCAATCAGAAGCTTTGACTGTATAAAAAGATTTATATTGATGATATAATCACATGCACGATATAAAAATAACAAAAAAATATTGGATGGACAAAAAATATTTGATAAAATTGTTTAATAAGATTGTAATTTTAAAGAATATATGATAAAATTTAACTATAAATTCTTAAAAATATATACAAAAATTAGGCAAAAAGGAGAAGAGAATGAAACAATGGTCAGAGATTATCAGAAATGTCACCATGTTGTCGCAGCTTGGACTGTCTCTCATAACCCCTGTCCTGATATGTCTGGCAGTATGCTGGCTGATTGTTTCTAAGACCGGAGCTGGCGGATGGGTATATATCCCCGGTTTTTTCTTTGGTTTTGGAGGTTCCGGGACAGTGGCATATAAATTTTATCTTTCTATTAACAGACAGCAGAAGAAAGAGAACAAAAAGAAGAAAAATAAAGTATCGTTTAACAGACACCTGTAATGATACAGAAACGAAAGGGAGATTTATATGAGTATTATGGATAATGTTCAGCCTGCCGTAAAGAAGGAAACCGGGAAGGTAGCCGCCATCACCGGAATCGGGCTGATTTTGATGTGGATCGTGTTTGGAGTGCTGCATGCTTTCATGCCACAGAAGGTACCGTTTGATTATACGGTGTTTCTTGGAGGGGCAGTGGGAGGATGTGTGGCAGTCCTTAATTTCTTTTTTATGGGACTTGCAGTGCAGAAAGCAGCTGCAGCAACAGATGAGGACACAGCGAGAATGAGGATCAAAGCAAGTTACTCCCAGAGAATGCTGATCCAGATGTTGTGGGTGATCCTGGCAATCGTGGCACCCTGTTTTCATTTTGTGGCAGGAATCGTTCCTCTTTTATTTCCCGGAACAGGAATTAAAATTGCAGGAATTTTTCATACTAACAAATAGGTATTTCTATATCAAACCGGAACAGTACCGGGAGAGACAGGAGGTGAATAAAGAGTATGGAATTGGATATCAGCGGGGCAAGGATATTCTTTACATTACCCATTGATGTGCCTGTTCTCGGACCATTAAGGATCAGTGAGACAATGGTGGTAAGCTGGATTGTTATGATACTCATAACAGGTTTGTGTATCTGGCTGACACATGATCTGAAAGAAGAGAACATTTCCAAACGTCAGGCTGTGGCAGAGCTCATTGTAGAGAAGGCCAACAGCTTTGTAATCGGAAATATGGGTGAGAAATTCAGATACCTGATACCATTTGTTGCAGCACTTTTTGCGACCAGTGTGGTTTCCAACCTGATCAGTCTGATCGGACTTCGAAGCCCTACAGCAGACCTTTCTACTGAGGCTGCCTGGGCAGTTGTGGTTTTCATTATGATCACAGCACAGAAGATAAAGACCAGCGGATTTGGCGGCTATCTGAAAGGATTTACAACTCCGATCGCAGTTATGACACCGTTTAATATTCTTTCCGAGCTGGCTACACCTGTCAGTATGGCGTGTCGTCATTTCGGAAATATCCTTTCCGGTGTGGTAATCAATGGCCTGATCTATGGGGCACTGGCAGTCGCAAGTTCCGCGCTTCTGGGCCTGATCCCGGGTGCACTGGGAGATGTACTGTCAAAGATACCGATTCTTGATGTCGGTGTACCTGCGATAACGTCGGTCTATTTTGACTGGTTCTCAGGAGTTATGCAGGCGTTTATCTTCTGTATGCTGACTGTAATGTATATTGCAAATGCAGCAGAAGAGTAGCAGAAACATGATTTGCCGGAGCAAAACGGCAGCGGTGGTAACCGCAAAGAATGCTGAAATACAGCAGAAAAATTAATACCGCAGCAAAGGGGAAAAGCTGCAGATTATTATTTAACAGGAGGGTTTTAATATGGATTTTCAGTTATTGGCAAAAGGTATCGCATTAGCAGGATGTGCAATTGGAGCAGGATGTGCGCTGATCGCAGGTATCGGACCTGGTATTGGTGAAGGTAACGCAGTAGCAAAGGCACTGGAAGCAATCGGACGTCAGCCTGAGTGCAAGGGTGATGTTACTTCTACCATGCTTCTTGGATGTGCCATCGCAGAGACAACAGGTATCTACGGTTTCGTAACCGGTCTGTTACTTATTTTCGTTGCACCTGGTATGTTCATGAACTTCCTGAGCTGATAAAAACAGCTGAGATGCCGTATATCACAGATTAAGCGGCATCTGATACGGAACCTGTGGATAATTCCGGCAGCAGCCGGAGAATGATCCGCATAAGTATAGACAGGAGGTTACAAACATGCAGGTACAGGAATTAGTTGGAATTGTGCCGTGGAATTTTATAGCGACGATTTGCAACCTTTTTATTCAGGTATATCTGATTAAACGTTTCCTCTTCAAGCCCATCAATGAGATGCTGGAAAAGCGCAAAGCAAAAGCGGATGCCCAGATCCAGGATGCAGTGAAGGCAAAGGAAGAAGCCCAGGCAATGAAAGCAGAATATGAAAAGAATATGCAGGAAGCCAAGAATAAGGCAAATGACATTGTGA
>NZ_JBWJVP010000032.1:0-7161 GCF_056339915.1 Blautia sp. ZXY-1-B12
GTATTTTGAATGCAGATCAGAAAATCAGCGGAGGATTATTTGGAGGCAATCCTGGTATTGTCAAAACAGGGTGGCGGAGTTCGTTCTATAGATATTGCAACGATGCTTGGGGTATCGAAACCGAGTGTAAGTCATGCTATGAAGCTGCTTCGTGAGGATGGTTATATTGCGATGGACCGTTATGGTACGGTGACACTTCTTGAGAAAGGAAATGATATTGCGGTTCATATCTATGAGCGGCATACAGTGCTGAGCAAGATGCTGGAACATCTCGGCGTAAGCCCGGAAGTTGCAAAAGAAGATGCGTGTAAGTTAGAGCATGACCTGAGCGATGAGAGTTTTACTAGGATAAAGGAGCACTTCCACAAGGTGATTGGGGAAGTTGAATAGCGGATAAAATAAACTCCCCCCGTCGGATGAATTTCTGACGAAGTGGGGAGTTTATTTTTTAAGTTAGTCATCTACTAACACTGGATATCATTCAGTAAAACTTTTCAGCACTGCTCAACACGCAAAATATCGCATTGTCCCGTCCACTTTAAATTTATTTTTCTCTACTCTCTCAACGATCTAATGCAAATTATTATTCCTGTTATTATCCATAACGAAAAAAATACTACCGGTATCAATGTGTCATTTGCTATTAAATTAATCAACCATCCCTCACTTCCATTGATTATACTTTGGTGGAAAAGGGTATACGTAAAAACAATCAAGAAACCTATATCTCCAAACCCCAGAAAACTAAGCCCTAAAATAAATTTTCTCATATTATTTATATCTCCCTCATTGTTTGGAATCTTTACTATATGTAGCATATTTTACAGCCTCTTGATATGTTCCGCCATGAGATCTAATGCCGTAAAGACCACCAGTGTGCCGACAAGTCTAACGCTATATCTTAATCCATATTCTTTAATGGCAATTTCGGCATAGATGTGATTTTTGTATAGAAATCACCATTTTCTTCTACTTCTGTTACAGTTTCAATAGAAGAATCTGTATAACTGATAACATCTCCCTCGTACACCAACCTTTCAAAAGGAATATAAGCAGTGTCATCTGTATCATAAAACTCATCCTTTTCCTCTTTTTCCGGATTTCGTTCATAATACATTTCTTTATAACCTTCACTCTCATTATCTTCAGTTACTGAAATATCATAAATGTCCTGCTCCTTTAGCCAATCCCCCAGATTAACTGCAATATAGCAACCATCGTCTTTAATTTCACTTATTATCTTCTTGCAATTCAACTGATACCAATCTATAAAAATATCATTTCGACAGATTTGATAAGTATTATTTTCTACATTTTTTGCGGCAACCGGAGTTGCTGTAATACAACTTACCACAAGCACTATAGTTATCACTATTTTTCCCTTTTTTATCATGCTCTTACCCTCATTTCATTTTTTTATGTCCTTTTCACCTCTGTATTTTCTGTAGCAATGTTTCTTTAACATTAATTTAATAATTACCTGTTCTTAAAAGCACTGTAACGAACTCGTTCTTTATGAAGTATTTAACCTCCTCCTAATATATAAGTGTAGGGTTTCAGTACCCAACAGCCAGTTGGGACTTAATCCTCTCATTGTTTAAGCTGTATAATGATTAGGCATCGGTCTGACGACACCTCCTAGGACCATTGGCGTCCGTACGAAAGCCTGTCAGCCAGCCTGTCATTGCAGCCGTTCGATTTATGCAGGTTGAACTACTACTTCACGTTCGTTTGATACCCCAGGAGATTGAATAGGCAATGAGAAATGCTGGAATCCATGCAAATTCACTTTTGGAGGTACGTAGAATGTACAACGCAGTAGGTATTGATGTTTCAAAGGGTAAAAGCACCGTTGCAGTCCTGCAGCCTGGCGGCACTGTGATCCGCAAGCCCTTTGATGTCTCCCACACATCCCAAAACCTCAATGAACTGGCAGATTATTTGAGTTCATTAGACGGCACCACAAAGATCGTTATGGAGTGTACGGGTAGATATCATGAGCCTATGATAAAGGCTCTATCCGAGGCTGGATTGTTTATTTCCATTGTAAATCCTCACCTGATTAAAAACTTTGGCAACAACTCCCTGCGCAAGGTGAAATCGGATCCGGCGGATGCCCGCAAAATTGCCCGCTATACGCTTGACAACTGGACGGAACTGCGCCAATATTCAGGTATGGACAATACACGTACTCAGTTAAAAACTTTAAACTCTCAATTCAGCTTCTTTATGAAACAAAAGGTTGCCGCAAAAGCAAATCTGATTGCACTGTTGGATAATACTTATCCTGGTGTAAACAAACTCTTTGACAGCCCCACCCGTGAGGACGGGAGTGAAAAATGGGTTGACTATGCTTATTCTTTCTGGCATGCGGATTGTGTCCGCAAGATTGGGTTAAAGGCATTTACAGAACGCTACATGTCTTTCTGTAAGAAGCACCACTATATCTTTCAGCAGGACAAGCCAGAAAAACTGTTTAATGCCTCGAAGGAGTTGGTTGCCGTCTTTCCAAAGGAGAAGACTTATAAGCTGTTGATCCAGCAAAGCATCCAGCAGTTAAATCTTGCCTCCGAACATGTAGAACGACTCCGCAGGGAAATGAACGAACTGGCATCCACACTTCCAGAATACAGCACCGTAATGGGCATCTATGGCGTTGGGAAAACCTATGGTCCCCAGCTCATCGCTGAGATCGGCGATGTATCCCGGTTTACCCACAGGGAAGCACTGACCGCCTTTGCGGGCGTAGACCCCGGTGTTGATGAATCCGGCCAGCACAAGTCAAAGAGCAACAGGGCTTCAAAGGTCGGATCCGCAAGGCTGCGCAAAACATTGTTTCAGATCATGACAACCTTGTTGCAAAATGCTCCTGAAGCCGATCCGGTGTACCGTTTTCTTGACAAAAAACGGTCTCAGGGAAAGCCTTACTATGTCTACATGACAGCCGGAGCGAATAAGTTCTTACGCATTTACTATGGTAAAGTCAAAGAATGTCTGCGGAACTTAGAACAGACAGAATAACACCCTTTTCTATATCACCACTTTCAAAGCCGGCATTTCTGGCGGCTTAAAAGTTATGCACAAAATATCAAATCGGATTTTTGAAATTTTCTTCAAAAAAACACTTGACTTTTTATTAGCAGGCTTTCGTAGTTGCTTTGCTTGTGTAATTTTATATCACTACATTTATGTCGTGCATTCAGCGTACATTATTAAATAATATTTGTCAAGAATATCTTTGCATTGTTGTCGATATTTACGATATTTTATTCCTTGTATTGACTGTGCCTTCCTGATATTGTACAATATACTAAAACTAAGAGTTAGGAGATATGATTATGCAACAACATTATGAACTTTCTGATACAGAATATAAGATCATGCAGCTTTTTTGGAAGAATTCAGATCCACTTCCTTTTAATGAAATCCTGAAATATTGTAACGATGAACTTCAGCTTAACTGGGCGGTAGGTACAGCTCAGACATATCTTAACCGCCTTATTTTAAAGGGAGTGTTGAAAACAAATAATAAGCGGTATCGTAAACTATATTCAGCGCAGCTCAGTGAAGAGGAACTTGCACAAAAATATGCTCGACAGTTTGTAGATGAATCTTTTGGTGGATCTCTTAAGAATTTTATCGCTTCCTTTACTCAGGAGACAAAATTATCTGAGGCTGATGTAAACGAACTTATAGATATCTTGCATTCCAATATGTCTGAGGAAAAATAAGGCGCGATTTCTTATGATGAGGAGGTATGTATTTGAAAATATTGATCTGTCTGCTGATATATATGAGTGTTTCCGGCAGTGCTTTTTTTCTTGGATATTTATTACTTGATTTTCTTACCCATGAAATGCTTCCTGCTTCGTTCAGATATTTTCTGCTGAAACTGGGAGGGTTGTTTTTTCTGGTTCCATTTCCGTTAGTTAAATCTCTGGTACAGTCATGGCTGTTTCATTGTGAGAACGGAATTTTAAAAACCGATGAATACTATTTCTTTGATATTGATCATTCTATAAAACTGATTGATGAGGGTTTTATATTCCCGCAGCTGCTGGATAGTCAGAAAGTGCTGATTGGATTATGGACTGGTATTATGTTATTGATTATACTTTCGCAGGCTTATCGTTTTTACCTTTTCAGACGTAATCTCCGAAAATATCTACTTCCTCTTGATAACTGTGAGGATTTATTGAATTCCATAAAGGCTGATATGAATATAACCAAAAAGGTATCTATGTATTATTGTGGTGCGGAGATTTCGCCATTTACCTGTGGCGTGAAATCACCCGTAATTATCCTCACATCACTTGTTGCGGATGATTCAAAAGAACTGATTCTACGGCATGAGCTACAGCACATAAAATCTCATGATTTAATTTACCGGATGGCAGCTTTGTTTATTGTTCTGATACATTGTTTTAATCCGTTATCTTATTTATTTTTGAAAGAATTAAAGGAGGTTCAGGAAATGAATTGCGATGAAAAACTGACAGTTACATTTTCGAATAATGAGCGTATGAAATATGGAAAGGCCATAATTGCTGTTTCTGCCAGAACCGGGGCATTTTCGGCTCCTGTACTTTATTTTTCCGGAAACAGTAAAAGCTTTCTGATAAAGCGAATCAGAAAAATATCTGTACCTGGTCGGATCAGGAAGTTACAAATGGCTTTGGCTACGATAGTTCTGTGCCTTTTTGCGACAGTTCCTGTATTTGCGTATTCTCCTGAGATTATTGATTTGAGAAATTTTTCTTCGGATATTCAGAATGGGATAGAAGAAGTGACATGGATGGAATTTGAATTTGATTCTTCATCGGATACAGGCTCTGCTATAACCATACCGGAGGATGAGAATTTCTTTTCTGACTGCAATCAGTATTTTCTTTTGGAGGATGGAACGGTGATTTTGTTACCGGACAGAAATATTCAGCTTTTTTCCGGATGTAAACACTCATTTAAAACCGGTGTTTTAAAAAAACATATTTCCAGTGGAAAGAGTTGTACTGTGAACCAGTACAGAGGAGAAATCTGCACAAAATGTAACTATATCAAAAATAAAACATTGGTTAATTCAGTATATTCACCGGTGTGTCCTCACAAAAAGTGAGACTGTATTCAGAAATGTAATTTTACTTAAGTAGTAGAACGGGGCTGTCGTAATTTTAGCGGCAGCTCCATTTTTGTGTTAGAGTAAGATTTTGTTTACCATTGAGGAGTTTTTTTACTGATCTGAAAAAACGGAACGTTGGAAAATAATAAAGGGTATCTGTTTTCGACAGTTAACTAAATAAAAATGATAATGTTTACAATATCTACAAAAATATAGATAAAATATTGACAGATAAATAAAAGAATGATAATCTAAATGCATGACATATATGTAGAATAAAAACGATAAAACAATTAAGATGTGTATATTGAAAATTTTATCAGAAATTAATTTGGGGATTGTAATGAAAGTATATTTTCCGGAAAATGGATGTGCGAATATGAAAAACAATAAAATATATTTTATGGAATAGTGGCTTAGAGCGTGTCTGAAAAATCATTCCCGCAATCTGCACGCCCCACTTTGCGGGATATTTCACCCGAATTCAGTTGCCGTAGCCCGCTACGGCGCCCTCATCCGGGCAAAATATACCACAAATTGTGACGCACATCTTGCAGAAAGCCTTTTTCAGACACGCTCTAGCAGAGGGAGAAATCTATGAATAACACGAAAAAAAATACATACATTGTCTTACTTATAATAAGTATAATTAGTAACATGATATTGTTATACAAAAAAATATCCATTAAAAATTATTACAAAGAATCATATTTAGTTTTGCAAGACGGAAAACAAATTAATATCTATTCTATTGATGATAGCAAAAAGCAGAGATTGAAAAAGATTGATAATATTCAAGCTATGGTCGGTATTGTAACTAAATTAGAAGGGAAGAACAATAATTTTGCTGTGATATTTAATGAGCAGAGAAAATGTGATTACTCTGTTAATTTAAATCAGAATAATAAAGTAAGTATAAATGATAAATTAATTGTTTTTTATTCTGAAGAAAGTTCCAAATTGATAAGTCCGAAATCATTTATTGTACAGTATGGATATGTAATATTAGCGAAAGGGGAATAATTGAAATCATGACTAAAAAATGGTTTTTATTAAAAGTATTATATATTTTTATAGTGTTTTGGGGAAGTGTTACATGCAATGAAAAAACAGTATTAGCCAATGAGTATACAATTGTAGATGAAAATGCAGGTTATAACTTTCTCGGATTTTGTTATACTGTATCTGGAGAGGAATTATTTGGATAAGTTTTGTGATTGTGTGGTTGGTAAGATGAGAGGGACATATGAAAAATATTATAAGAATAATATCTCTGATATTTGTAGTTACAGCGATTGGTGGATGCGGTAAGTCTCAACAGTACCAGAAATCAACAGATTTTCCGAAAGGCATGAAAACGGAACTGACAGAACAGATAAAGGTAAATGCAGAGTTTCAATATCCTGAAAACTGTAAAAATGGAAAATGTGCGGAGACACAGATTAGTGGACAGACACTCTGGGATAAGCAGGAAGAAATTGCACAATTGTTGGTTCAGGATGGTAACATTACAAATGAATACATAGATGATTATGGGACAGTACAGTATAAAATTTATGAAATAGCTGAAAACAACGCAACTTTAGTGATTTCTGATGATAATTTGAATTATGCGACTGATCAGGCTTCTTATATAAATAATGTACTGTTTTCTGACAGTCGTTTTGATGATTATAATGGAAATAAATATCAGGATAAAACGGATCTTCCTTTTATGCCTCAAAAAGAAGCATGGAAGAATGTAAGTGAAGTGCTGGATAAACTGGGGGTTGATGTATCAGATGATGTTATATGCTATGTTATGGAACATAGTATTATGAGCGAAGAAGAAAAAAAAGCGATTGCCAGAGCTGAGGAGGAAGACACAAAAATTCCGACTGCAAAAACACAGTGGACAGAAGATGATGACTGTTATTATTTTATGACTTATACTACATGGCAGGACTATCCGGTATTACCGCCTGTAATGGGAGAGGGATTTGATGAGAATAACGTATCTGTTATATACGATAAGAACGGTATTCAGTCTTTAAGTATAAATGGTT
>NZ_JBWJVP010000033.1:0-2780 GCF_056339915.1 Blautia sp. ZXY-1-B12
GATACGTAAAGATGCAGCTTACAGGTGCTGAAATCATCGTTGAATGTTTAAAAGAACAGGGCGTTGACACTGTATTCGGATATCCGGGCGGTGCCATCCTGAATGTATATGACGCCCTCTATGAATATAAAGACCAGATCACACATGTACTGACTTCCCATGAGCAGGGAGCTTCCCATGCGGCAGACGGATATGCAAGAGCTACCGGCAAAGTCGGTGTATGTCTCGCAACCTCCGGTCCCGGAGCTACCAATCTGGTAACAGGAATCGCTACTGCATACATCAGATTCCGTACCAATGGTGGCAATCACATGTAATGTAGGAACACCGCTTCTCGGAAAGGATTCTTTCCAGGAGGTTGATATTACAGGAATCGTAATGCCGATCACAAAGCACAGCTTTATCGTAAAAGACATTACTACTCTGGCAGACACTGTACGCAGAGCGTTCTATATTGCAAAGAGCGGACGCCCGGGACCTGTACTTGTAGATGTGACAAAGGATGTGACAGGCGCGAAATATGAATACAATGCCTGCACTCCGGCAGCCATTACACCAAAAGTAGATACAATCAAAGATAAGGACATCGAAACGGCAGTCCAGATGATTAAAGATGCAAAGAAACCGTTCATCTTCACAGGCGGCGGAACAATTATCTCCGAAGCATCCAAAGAAGTGACAGAACTTGCTCACAAAATCGATGCTCCGGTATGTGACAGCCTTATGGGCAAAGGTGGATTTTCCGGCGAAGATCCTTTCTATACAGGAATGCTTGGAATGCATGGAACAAAAGCATCAAACCTCGGCGTTTCCGAGTGTGACCTTCTGATCGTTCTGGGAGCCAGATTCAGCGACCGTGTCACAGGAAATACAAAGACTTTCGCTAAGAATGCAAAGATTCTCCAGATCGATGTAGATGCTGCGGAGATTAATAAGAACATTATCGTAGATGCAAGTATCGTAGGAGATGAGAAAGAAGTTCTGAAACGAATCCTGAAAGAACTCCCGGAGATGAAACATCCGGAGTGGACAGCACATATCAGCGAATTGAAAGAGAAATATCCGCTAAGGTATGATCATTCCCAGCTGACAGGTCCATACATTATCGAGAAACTTTACGAGCTGACAAAAGGTGACGCGATCATCACCACAGAAGTAGGCCAGAACCAGATGTGGGCAGCTCAGTATTTCAAATATAAAGAACCAAGAACATTCCTTTCATCCGGTGGATTAGGAACGATGGGGTATGGACTTGGAGCGGCAATCGGTGCGAAGATGGGAAGACCGGACAAGACGGTAGTAAATATCGCAGGTGACGGATGCTTCCGTATGAATATGAATGAGATCGCCACAGCAGTCCGTTGCGGCAAACCATTGATTGAAATCGTACTTAATAACCATGTACTTGGAATGGTGCGTCAGTGGCAGACATTGTTCTACGACCACAGATATTCCCATACAATTTTAAATGATTCCGTTGATTTTGTAAAACTGGCAGAGGCTATGGGTGCGAAGGCAATCCGTATCACTACCATGGATGAAGTGGAACCTGCTTTGAAAGAAGCACTTGCATGTCCGGGACCAATCGTACTTGACTGTATGATCGATCAGGATCTCAGCGTATTCCCGATGGTACCGGCAGGCGCAAGCATTGATGACATTTTTGACGAGGAGGACATGAAAAACAATGAGCAGAGTGTATAATTTTTCCGCAGGACCGGCTGTATTGCCGGAAGAGGTATTAAAAGAAGTTGCAGAGGAGATGATGGACTATCAGGGAACTGGTATGTCTGTAATGGAAATGAGCCACAGAAGCGCTGATTTCCAGAAAATCATTGACGAAGCAGAGCAGGATCTGCGCGACCTGATGAAGATTCCGGATAACTACAAGGTATTATTCCTTCAGGGCGGAGCTTCCCAGCAGTTTGCTGCAATTCCTATGAACCTCATGAAGAATAAAGTTGCTGATTACATTGTTACAGGTCAGTGGGCAAAGAAAGCATATCAGGAAGCACAGAAATATGGAAAAGCAAACAAGATCGCTTCTTCCGAGGATAAGACATTCTCTTACATTCCTGACTGCAGTGACCTGCCGATCAGCCCGGATGCAGACTATGTATACATTTGTGAAAACAACACAATTTACGGAACGAAATTCAAAGAACTCCCGAACACAAAGGGAAAAACTCTGGTAGCAGATGTTTCTTCCTGTTTCTTATCTGAGCCGGTTGATGTATCCAAATATGGAATCATCTACGGCGGTGTTCAGAAGAACATTGGACCTGCGGGTATGGTAATCTCTATTATCAGAGAAGACCTGATTACAGACGATGTTCTGGAAGGCACCCCAACTATGCTGAAATTTAAAACACAGGCTGATGCCGGTTCTCTTTACAACACACCGAACTGCTACTGCATCTATGTATGCGGTAAAGTCTTCAAATGGCTGAAGAAAATGGGTGGTCTGGAAGAAATGAAGAGACGCAACGAAGAGAAAGCAAAGATCCTCTATGATTATCTGGATCAGAGCAAACTCTTCAAAGGAACAGTCGTAGCAAAAGACCGTTCTCTTATGAATGTACCATTCGTAACAGGTGACAAGGACATGGATGCCAAATTTGTAAAAGAAGCAAAAGAGGCAGGACTTGTAAACTTAAAGGGACACCGTACAGTGGGCGGTATGCGTGCAAGTATCTACAATGCTATGCCAAAAGAAGGCGTAGAAGCACTGGTTGCTTTCATGAAGAAATTTGAGGAGGAGAATGCGTAATGTTTCAGTA
>NZ_JBWJVP010000034.1:0-3669 GCF_056339915.1 Blautia sp. ZXY-1-B12
ATTGCGCGGAAAAGATCCATGGCAGAGGTTGCTACCAGATAGATGTTGTTCAGCGGTTGTTGAATAACTGTGATATCTTTTTCAAGCCCCTTTGGAGCCTTTTTTCCCTCTGGAACTACAAGAAACTGTCCTTCCTGATCGATAGTAATCAGAGCATAGCCATCATTGTAATAGTCTACGCTGAATTCTTCTGCGTAGGAAAGTTCCATACTGTGGTCATAGGTAAGTCCCGGGATATCCACAGGAGTTTTTGCATTGTCTTTATCTGCTGCGTATGCTGTACAGACAGTGCATATACAGATAATAAATAATGCAACTGACATAAAACCGATAAATATTGTTTTTTGCTGTTTCTTTATTATGTTTTTCATCTTCATAATTGTTTCTTTGTTTGTATGTGATTATTTTGCTGTTTTTTCTGCTTCTTTGGCAGTTGTGGAATCAAAATTTAAGGTGTAGTCAATCTCGTGAGGCTCACTCATTGCTACTGTATCTGCTGTTACCTCCATCTCTGCATCAAATACGCTGACAGGGATTTCAAAAGTGGAGTTTCCGTCTTTATTAACCGGCTCATATTTCTCACCATCCACAAGCATATAATCATAGTTCGGACTGCTCCATACGATAGTTGCTGTAGCTTTATCGCCTTCTACATTAATGGCTGCAGGAGAATCAATGGTTGCTCTTCCTGAACCGCCTGTAAGAGTTACATCCATGGTATAGTCGCCGTCTTCAAGATTCAGATCTGCCAGAGTCTTACCTTCACTTGTCTTACTGTCTTTCGCATCTTTGTCTGTGTCATCTGCTTTGGAATCTGCATCTTTATTTTCTTTATCATCTTTTTTTGCATCTGTATCATCAGATTTTACAGGATTTTTGACACTTACCTTATGGTCATACCATTTTCCTTTTGTTCCGATCAAAGCTACATCGAATTCTTCATCAATTGCGGGTACCGGGATATCAAATCCATATACTTCCTCACTCATTCCATCGCTGTATGTAACAGTATCTGTGGTTGGCTCAAGAACCTCTGCCCCGTCTTTCTGTGCATCTTCTGCCTTTCCGACGAAAAGGTTTACAATTTTCTTAGAAGCAAGGCTTACATGGATAGTCATCTTGCCCTCCTTTACTGTAAGGGTTCCTTTTCCATCGTTTGCTTCATTTACATGGAACATTCCGCTGTCTGTATCAAATTCTGCTGTGTAGGTGCCATCCTCTAATGTATCACTCTTGGATGCATCTGTTTCTTTATTATCTGTGTTTTCTGAATCAGCATCTTTTGCAGTTGTTTCTTCTTTATCAGTGGTTTCTTCTGTTGCCGTATCAGTATCTGTCTTTGCAGCAACCGGGCTTGTACCGATCAGAGTAGCTGAAATAGTAAGTGCTGACATTAATAATGTAAATGAACGTTTCTTCATGATTATTTCTTCTCCCTTATCTTCATATTTTTTATAGTTTTTTCTATCGTGCTGTTCAACCCATCTGCTGCAGAGCAACAGGCTTTTGAACAGGTGATGGCAAATATATTATAGTAATTCCAGAAAATAATGCAATTAAGACAGTTCCTCTGGATCTTTCTCAGATGTGCGCACGTTACTGTGAACGGAATGAACAGAAACGTGCGAACTGTTTGCAGTATTTTATGGAATTGCTATGACTTCTTTTTTTCTTATCATATAATATATCTGCCCGGAAACTTTTGCAAGTTCTCCGGGCAGTTTATCTTGTTTGAACAATATTTTTTATTCAGCGTCAGCCTCTGCAGTATCAGCTGTTGTCTCAGCTGCGTCATCTGCCTGTGCATCGTCTGCACTGTCATCTGTTGCTTTGGCATCAGTATCTTCTGCTGCTGCATCGTCAGATGCTCCAAGAGAATCAATTGCTGCTTTTGTATGAGCCACATACAGATCTTCTACTGCTGCGATTCTTCCAAGACCTGCGATCTGACAGTCAACACTGTCGAAATCACCGGATGCCTCAAACTGAGATTTCCAGGAATCTGCATCATCACCAGCCATATCATTGTTAGCGTGGTCTCCGGCAACAACCATCAGAGGACGAAGGATTACATTCTTGAATCCTGCTTCTTTTACTTTCTCGATAACCTTGTCACATGCTGTGTCTTCCGGTTCTCCCTCTACAGTTCCGATGAAAGCGTTTGTGAATCCAAGATCATCCATCTGTGTCTGCATCTGGTCATAGGTTACGTTAGCTGTATGGGATGTACCATGTCCCATGAATACAAATGCTGTGCCTGCATCTGCTGCTGCTTTCATATCATCAAATCCAGCTTCCTTGCAAGCTTCATCTGTGATCGCCTGAGCAACTGCTTTCTTGTCATCATTGATCACTGTAGCGTCATCACCAACTTCACCGAGCATTGGCTCTGCAATTGCAACAGATTCAAATTTGTCTTTGTATCCATCAATTGCCTCTGTCATTTCATCATATTCTGCACCATGCATCAGATGTGTCGGCTGTACAACAAGATTCTTAACACCGTTAGCTACTGCACGGTCAAGAGCCTGCTGCATATTATCGATTACTTCATCATCTCTTGCCTGTACATGGTTGATGATGATCTGTGCTGTAAATGCACGTCTTACTGACCAGTCCGGATATGCTTTTGCAAGGGGCATCCTCGATTCCTTTGATATCCTCTGCACGGCTGTCGTTGAAGGATGTACCAAAACTTACTACAAGAAGTTCATTCTCACCAATCTCATCCTGGTTACGAGGATCATCTTTGGAAGCATCACCTGTGTCACGTCCAAAGTATTCAGGGCTTGCTTCTTCGCCTGTTACCAGTTCTTTCTGAGCATCTGTAAGTTTGTCCCATGCTTCTTTTGCTGCTTTGCAGTCTTCGTCAGTTGTGTCTGTTCTTTCCTGAACATAAATCTTATCGATCAGGGCACCAACTTCGTCTGCGGCTTTCTGATCATCATCAGAAGCTTCTGTTGTATCATCAGATGCTTCCTCTGTATCTGCTGCATCTGCATCGTCTGCAGCTGCTTCTGTGTCATCTGCAGCCTCTTCTGTTGCTGCATCATCAGATGCAAAAGCAACTGTACCTGTTGCTGCTGTCATGGAACAAGTCATGGATACTGCCAGTAATAAGGCTAACATGGATTTTCTTTTCATTTCGTTTTTCCTCTTTTATTTCTCGTATTTCCGGACAATTGTATGCACAAAAAAGGCAACTGCATATTCTGCAGCTACCGCTTTCCCATAAATACATGGTTTATATGTACCAGATATATCTGTAATTTCCGATTCTGTCTGATTCATTTAATAAAAGAGCTATGTATCGTTATGAGAATACAGGTTCTGTATACCGCAGACCTTAAATTCTACGCCAAGGCAGTTCTCCTGACTTCGATCATCGCTGTTTCTCCCTTCCCGGTTTCCCAGTGGTTTCTGAAAAGCAGCTCCCATACACAGTGACGGTATCGCTCCGGATTCTCACCGGATTCTCTTTTGCACATCAAGTACGATGCAACCTTTGCGTTATAACATTGCACATATTCAATTCGGATATTCTTTTTTTATCACATTTTAACAAAAATGTCAATACAATTCGTGTATATTTTCCTTTAATGTTTGGCATTAGTGTTACTGTTCACTCCGTTCACAGTAACGTAGCCAAAATTCATTCCAGATTGCCTG
>NZ_JBWJVP010000035.1:0-4492 GCF_056339915.1 Blautia sp. ZXY-1-B12
CCTTGTAGGCCCTGCAGGTACAGGTAAATCCCAGATTGCATACGCAGTTGCCCGTATCCTGAAACTGCCTTGGACAACTCTGGACATGAGTTCCATCAATGATCCGGAACAGCTTACAGGAAGTTCCAGAATCTATGGAAACGCAAAGCCCGGAATCATCATGGAAGCTTTCTCAGCAGCAGCAGGAGAATCCAACCTTGTATTTATTATCAACGAGCTTGATAAAGCAGCGTCAGGTAAGGGCAACGGAAACCCTGCGGACGTACTTCTTACTCTGCTTGACAACCTTGGATTTACAGATAACTATATGGAATGTATGGTGCCCACAGTGGGCGTTTATCCCATTGCTACGGCAAACGATAAATCCCAGATCAGCGCACCTCTTATGTCTCGTTTTGCGGTGATCGATATCCCGGATTATACATCAGAAGAGAAGAAGATCATCTTCTCCAAATATGTTCTTCCGAAAGTTCTGAAACGCATGAGCCTCAAGGCAGAAGAATGCGTAGTAACAGAAGAGGGTCTGAATGCCATCGTTGAATTGCATAAAAATACAAGCGGTATTCGTGATCTGGAACAGGCAGCAGAGCATATCGCAGCCAATGCCCTGTACCAGATTGAAGTAGATCACCTGACAGGTGTGACATTTAATGCAGAGATGGTAAGAGGGTTACTTTCCTGAAAAAAATCTTGACAGAGATAAAAGTTGAGAGTATACTGTCAGATATCAGCAAGATAAATCGCAAAAATTGCTGATAAAAATAAAATAAGATCTTCAGGGCAGGGTGCAATTCCCTACCGGTGGTAAAGCCCACGAGCCATAAGGCATGATTCGGTGCGATTCCGAAGCCGACAGTACAGTCTGGATGAAAGAGGATAACAGTAGAGATACAGAAGAATTAACTGATCTGTGAAAGCTGACTGCTCTGGAATAATTAATTTATTCCAGAGCTTTTTTATATCAATTAAAGTGATTTCAGTGATGAAATAAAGAGTCAGATTCATCGGAAGATAATTCATATCAAATATTAATTACCAAGCCCTGGATGTTGAAAAAACACCGGGGCTTTATTTTATGGGATTTTTATAAAAGAGCAGGAGATGATGGATTGAAAAATATAACGGATATGGAACAGGACAGGCAGTACATGAAAATGGCTTTGGAACTGGCGCAAAAAGGAATGGGTTTTACAGCACCTAATCCGATGGTAGGTGCTGTGATCGTTAAAAACGGAAGGATCATCGGTCAGGGATATCACAGAAAATACGGTGAACTCCATGCGGAGAGAGAAGCTCTGGCAGCATGTACGGAAGAACCTGAAGGAGCATCTATATATGTTACTTTAGAGCCCTGCTGCCATTATGGAAAACAGCCTCCATGCGTGAATGCAATCCTGGAGGCCGGAATCAGACGCGTGATCATCGGATCATCAGATCCTAATCCACTGGTTGCAGGAAAAGGAATCCGGATTTTGAAGGATCATGGAATTGAAGTAACAGAAAATATTTTAAAAGAAGAGTGTGATAAATTGAATGAAGCATTCTTTTATTACATCCAAAATAAAAAACCGTATGTGGTCATGAAATATGCAATGACTATGGATGGAAAAATTGCCGCTTATACAGGAGAATCCAAATGGGTGACAGGAGAAGCTGCCAGAATTCATGTACAGAAACAGCGACTGAAATATACAGGAATTATGGTTGGGGTGGGAACTGTGCGTGGCAGATGATCCGATGCTTACCTGGCAGACTGGAAAACAGCAGAAATCCTGTGCGTATTATCTGCGATTCCCATCTGAGAACACCACTGACATCTAAGATTATAAGAACAGCAGCGACAATTCCTACAATCATTGCAACCAGCAGTAAAGACCAGCAGAAGATAAAGAATTATGAAGATATGGGATGTAAAGTTCTGGATGTCCCGGAAAAAAACGGACACATAGATTTAAACAGACTAATGGAACTTCTGGGAGCTGCAAAGATAGACAGTATCTTACTGGAAGGAGGAGGCACTTTAAACTGGTCAGCACTCGAAAGCGGTATTGTTCAGAAAGTCCAGACCTATATAGCACCCAAACTTTTTGGGGGAGAAAGTGCAAAGACACCGATAGAAGGAAAAGGATTTCCTGATCCTGCCAGCGCAATATTATTAAAAAACAGCGAAATAATCAGAATAGGAGATGATTTTCTTATAGAGAGTGAGGTGAAGAGTAATGTTCACGGGAATTGTTGAAGAACTGGGAACTGTGAAAAAAATAAAAAAAGGAGCAAATTCAGCAGTATTTACGATACGGGCAGAGAAAATTCTGGATGATCTGAAAACAGGGGACAGTGTAGCTGTAAATGGAATCTGCCTCACTGTAACTGCATGTCTGGAAGATGGTTTTACAGCAGATGTGATGCATGAGACATTGAATCGTTCTGCGCTGATTCAGCTTTCTTTGGGACAGCATGTAAATCTGGAAAGGGCAATGCCTGCAAATGGAAGATTTGGAGGACACATTGTTGCCGGGCATGTGGATGGAACAGGAAAAATCACGGAAATTCGCAGAGATGATAATGCTGTCTGGTACACCATTCAGGCTTCACCACAAATTATGAAATATATTGTGACAAAAGGTTCTGTAACAGTTGATGGAATCAGTCTTACAGTGGCAAAAGTCTCAGAAACAGACTTTTCCATTTCTGCAATTCCTCATACAGTAAAGATTACAGTCCTCGGAGAACGCAAAGAAGGAGATATCGTTAATCTGGAGACAGACATAATTGGAAAATACGTGGAAAAATTAATAACGCCTGTGAAAGAACAGCCGATAAAAAGTAATATTACACGGGATTTTCTGAATAAGTATGGCTTTTGACAGAATTAACCACAAAGCTGTTATTCGATTGATGCAGAACTGTACAGTGGATGTTTTATCTGCCTGACACGAACCAGATAAGCAGCCAATACGAATGATTTTGCCCTCTTAACAACAGAAAAATATATTGTATCAGAAAATACATTGCATAAGGAGAGAAAAAATGAACGGATTTGATTCAGTAGAAGAAGCTCTGGAAGAACTTCGGAATGGAAAAATTATTCTGGTAACGGATGATCCGGACAGAGAGAATGAAGGAGATTTTATCTGTGCAGCAGAGTTTGCCACAACAGAAAATATTAACTTTATGGCAACTCACGGAAAAGGACTTATCTGTATGCCAATGTCTGAGGAATATGTAAGAAAACTGGCAGTTCCCGCAGATGGTAGCAGAAAATTCAGATAATCACGAAACTGCTTTTACTGTTTCCGTAGACCATATCAGCACCACTACAGGAATCTCTGCGGCAGAACGTTCTGTTACTGCCATGAAATGTGTGGATGAGAATGCAAAACCCGAAGATTTCAGACGCCCCGGACATATGTTTCCACTTCTGGCGAAGAAGAACGGTGTTCTGGAAAGAAACGGACATACAGAGGCAACTGTAGACCTGTGCAGACTTGCAGGGTTAAAACAGTGCGGGCTGTGCTGTGAAATTATGAGAGAAGACGGCACTATGATGCGGACTTCTGAGTTACGGGAACTTGCCGGAAAGTGGAATCTTAAATTCATAACAATTAAAGATATTCAGAATTACCGTAAATGCCATGATATTCTGGTGGATCGCGTGACGACCACAAAAATGCCGACCAGATACGGAGAGTTTATGGCGTATGGATTTGTAAACCGCCTGAATGGGGAACATCATGTAGCACTGGTAAAAGGTGAAATCGGAGATGGAGAAAACGTCCTGTGCCGTGTGCATTCAGAGTGCCTGACAGGAGACGTTTTTGGATCACAGCGTTGTGACTGCGGACAGCAGTTTGCAGCGGCGATGGCCCAGATTGAGGAAGAAGGCAGAGGGATACTCCTTTATATGAGACAGGAAGGAAGAGGAATCGGACTCATCAATAAACTTCGTGCCTATGAACTTCAGGAACAGGGAATGGATACACTGGAAGCAAATCTGGCACTTGGATTTGCCGGAGACGAAAGAGAATACTACATTGGTGCGCAGATTCTGAGAAATCTTGGGGTAAAAGAGCTGCGGCTGCTGACAAATAACCCGGATAAAGTTTATCAGTTGGAAGAATTTGGAATCAGGATCAAACAGAGAGTTCCGATACAGATGAATGCCACAGCGTATGATCTGCGTTATCTTAAGACAAAACAATTACGAATGGGACATATTCTGAAGTATTAAATACAGCGGGGATTTTCATATATAACGATAACGTTCCCGAAAATAAAATTTACCGTATATAAAAACCTGTACAGGTTAAAAAATATAAATTTACAGATGAAAGGACCAGAAAAAATGAAAACATTAGAAGGAAAACTTAGTATCAGATGGAATGAAAGTAGGAATTGTAGCAGCCCGCTTCAATGAATTTATAACTTCCAAGCTGGTAAGTGGTGCCATGGATGGGCTGACACGTCACAATGTAAAAGAAGAGGACATCCA
>NZ_JBWJVP010000036.1:0-15388 GCF_056339915.1 Blautia sp. ZXY-1-B12
TTGCAGTACCAGTTGAGATATCTGGAATGTTCGCGGTTTTGCTGAATATCTTTAAATGCAAAGAAATCACGGCCTGTGTGATTGAATACACCATCGAAAATAACTTTGATCTCTTTTTCATGACAGGCTGCCACGAAGTTTTTAAGGTCTTCGTTGGTTCCGAGACGGGAATCTAGCTTTTTGTAATCTGTGGTTTCATAGCCATGTCCTACACTCTCGAATAAAGGTCCGATGTATAATGCTGTACATCCGATTTCTCTGATGTGGTCGATCCATGGAAGTAATGTGTTCAGACGGGAAACAGGAGCACTGTAGTCATTGTGCTTCGGCGCACCGGTTAAACCCAGTGGATAGATGTGATAGAAAATTGCCTCATTATACCAGCTCATAAATGACACCTCTGTTTTTAAATTTATAATTTCAATTTTATGGGGATTTTTTTACCCTGATATCATACAGGAAAGAAAATAATTAGATAAACTGTATTATAGTTGAAATTATATTCATACGATTCTTATAATAACAGATTTTTCAGACAGAATCCAGTTTTTTTTCAATTTTGGCTTGTATATCTCAGGATAGTGATGTATGAACAGTAACTTAAAATTTACTCTACAAAAAAATCTACTTAAGGTATATAATATTGCTGTAAATAATCTGGATATGCATAGAAATAGAAAGAAACAAACATAGATAAGCAAGGAGAATATAAACCATGAGACATATAGATGAAATTCAGATTGCCGGAACTGCAATCCTGCTTTGTGGCGCGATGTTTGCGGTTTCTGCTGTGGCACCTACCGGTAATACAGTGTCAAAAGCTGTTACAAACTTTACGGAAGCTCCGGAAACTGCTGCTGAGGCTCAGGCACAGGCAGAAGCTCAGGCTGAGGAGGATGGATTTACCATTTATACTCAGGAAAGTAACTATGATTCTGATTATGACAACAGTTATAATGATACTTCTTACGATGACTCTTCTTACAATACTGATACGACGCAAGACGGTTCTCTGGATGATACAGGGCAGGAGAATGATAATACAGATACAGGAGATGGATCTTCTGATGATGGAAGCAGTGATCAGACATCGTCTGACGATACAGGGGATGATTCTTCCGATCAGATTGATTATCCCAGCGATGACGGTTCCGGTGACAGCACAGATGGTTCTCTGGATAACTCTGATACATGGGAAGACAATGGAGAGGAAGTTCAGCAGATAGAGTATTAATCAATCTGACGCAGGACTTCACGCTAAAGCATTTTTCAAACCCGCTCCAAGATAAACTGGATTATTTGTATTATTTTACGAAATTACTATAATTATGTTTTTGTTTCTCAATAAATGGTATAATCAAACTGTTATTAACATTCAGGAGGCTTTTTATGAAGAAACAAAACAGATTACTATCACTAATTCTATCTCTGTTCCTTCTGCTGTTTACCTTAGTTCCGCAATCAGCACTGACGGTAAAAGCTGAAGGCAACAGTGAGATGGCAGTTCATTTTATTGACGTTGGACAGGGAAATGCCATCTTAGTACAGTCCGGAGGACAAAATCTTTTGTACGATGGCGGGGATCAGAGCCATGCTGATCTGATCATCTCCTACTTACAGGAACAGAATGTGGAAAACATTGACTATATGATCGCTTCTCACTATGATGAAGATCATATCGGCGGTCTTGTTCCATGTATAGACAATTTCTCTGTAAGTAATATATTCGGACCAGACTATGTACATACTTCAAATTTATTCAATAATTTTATGAATACTGCCACTGCAAATGCAATTATCGTACAGTATCCTTCTGTAGGTGAAACATTTGATTTTGGCACCGGAAGTTTCACTGTTCTTGCACCGAATGGTATCAGCCAGAACAGTAATGATAACTCTCTTGTAATCAAACTTGAAAATGGTTCAAATAGCTTTATTTTTACCGGAGATGCAGAGGAAACCAGTGAACAGGATATGATCAGTACGGGTATGAACCTTGACTGCGATGTTCTTTCTGTTGGTCATCATGGGTCTGCAAGTTCAACTACCTGGGATTTCCTTGAGGCAACTTCTCCATCTTACGCAGTCATAAGCTGCGGAATCAATAATCAGTATAATCATCCGTCAGCAGATACAATGGGACGTTTATCAGATATGGGAATCCCTGTATTCCGAACAGATAAACAGGGTACGATCATTGCAGTCTCCGATGGAACAAATATTTCCTGGTCACAGGAGCCATGCAATGATTATTCTTCCGGAGACTCCTCTGTAAATGCTTCTGCAGGTGGCACTGGTGGAAACTCCTGGCAAGAAGAAACTACCACTTCTGATCCGGTACCTGAACAGGAAGAATCCAACAATGCAGATCTAGGAACAATGGTATGGATCCCTGCAACCGGCGAAAAATATCACAGCATTCCCAACTGTGGAAGAATGAACCCGGATACAGCCAGACAGGTATCCAGATCAGAAGCCGAAGCTATGGGATACGGACCTTGCAGTAAATGTTACTGATAAACAAAAACAGCCGCATTTGCGGCTGTTTTGTTAAAATCCTTCCTGTCTGCGGATTTTCCAGAGTTTTGCACGTTTCTGTGCAGCTTCATTCTCTATCTGCTGAGTAACTCCCTCAATGATAAGTCCCGGTACTTCCACAGGATGCTGATGTTCATCTGTTCCAACCATAATAAAATATGCGCGGTTGATCATGGTTCTGGTTCCATCAAGAGCTTCACAGTAAGTATCAATACGTACTTCCATGGAAGAACGTCCCACATGTGTAAGCCGTCCGATGAGAACGATGGTATCGTTCACTCTGGCTCCGGCTTTGAAATACATATTGTCTACTGCAACAGTTACCACATTCATTTCCGCATGACGCTTGGCAACAATACCTGCTGTTTCATCAATCCATGCAAGCAGCTGTCCGCCAAACAGATAACCTGCGGCATTCAGACACTTTGGCATTAATAAATGAGACTGCTCTGTTAAGGAGTCCTCAACTCGTTTCATTTTTCTTTCTGACATTTCTTTTCTCACTTCCCCTTTATCATGCTTTCTGTTGGCTATTATAACACGTTCCATGATTTTGTGTTATATTTTTCATAATTTTCCTTCTGTATAATTTTAAAGCGTTATCACTTTAATATGAATGTATGAAAAAAAATACAATCTTTGTCTTGCCTTTCCCATCACTTTACTGTACAATGTTTAAATAGGTACAAATACAAATGTTCGCCATAGTAAAACACTGATCGCAAGGATGCATCTGCAATTCACTGTATCAGTGTTTTTTAATAAAATTCACTATAATATGCATTATTTACGAGTATTGCTATAAGTGAATTTGCGAATATTGCTGTAGATAAATAACGGGGAAATGAGGAATGATATTATGGAAAAACATGAAATGATGAGTCTGGAAGATTCCGGACAGCTTCGTGACAAAATAAGATTCTTTGAACAGGAACTGCTCAAGAATCATCATATCGATCCAAATCTGTATGTAGAATATAATGTAAAAAGAGGTCTTCGTGACTCCGCAGGTAAAGGTGTCCTGACAGGTCTTACAGAGATTTCTGATGTTAATGGTTATAATCTGATCAACGGCAGACAGATTCCGGCTGATGGACGTTTATACTATCAGGGAATCAATGTACAGGATATCATCAGTGGTCTGAACGGAAGACGTTTTGGATTTGAAGAAACAATTTATCTTCTGATCTTCGGTAAGCTCCCTGATAAGGAAGAACTTTCCAGATTTCTGGATATGATGTCTGATATGGAGGAGCTTGGCGGTCGTTTTGTCCGCGATGTTGTTATGAAGGGAACCAATGCCAATATTATGAATGCCATGCAGCGTTGTGTTCTGGCTCTCTATACATATGATGACAATCCGGAAGATATTTCTCCTGAAAATGTACTTCGTCAGTCTCTGGAACTGATTGCAAAGCTTCCTGAAATTGCCGTATATTCTTACCATGCATATCGCCATTTCAGAAAGGATGATACCTTATTTATCCGTAATCCGCAGAAGGGGCTTTCTCTTGCCGAGAACATTCTTCTTATGCTTCGCCCGGATGGAAAATACACAGAACTGGAAGCAAAAGTTCTGGATATTGCACTGATCCTGCATGCTGAGCATGGTGGCGGTAATAACTCCACTTTCACCACTCATGTGGTAACTTCTTCAGGGACAGATACCTACTCTTCTACTGCTGCATCCATCGGATCTCTGAAGGGACCTCGTCATGGTGGAGCAAACCTGAAAGTTCAGAATATGTTTGCTGATCTGAAGTCTCATGTAGATCAAGATCACTGGGATAACGAAGATGAAATCATAACTTACCTCAAGAAGGTTCTGAATAAAGAAGCATTTGACCATGCAGGGCTAATCTATGGTATGGGGCATGCAGTCTATACACTTTCCGATCCTCGAGAAGTGATCCTGAAACGCTTTGCCCAGGCACTTGCTGAGGAAAAGGGAATGACAGAGGAATTCGAGCTTTATAACAGAGTAGAAAATATTGCCGGCAAACTGATTATGGAACATAGAAAACTGTTTAAGAATGTCTGCGCAAATGTGGACTTCTACAGTGGATTTGTATACAGCATGCTTGGTATTCCGGAAGAGTTATTTACTCCGATCTTTGCTATTGCACGTATGCCGGGCTGGAGTGCTCACCGTCTGGAAGAACTGATTAATGCAAATAAGATCATTCGTCCTGCTTACAAATATGTAGGACATCATACAGATTTTGTTGCTTTTGACGAAAGGTAAACAGATGAAACTTATTACTGGCTGCGGTTCATTCCGCAGCCGTTTTATTATGTCACTAAAGTGAGCTTCCCGCAGAAAGAGAATCCTGCGCTACTGTCCACTGGTAATATCGTTACTGTTCACTCCGTTCACAGTAACGTAGCCAAAATTCATTCCAGATTGCCTGCGGCAATGGAATTTTGGCTTGTATGTCTCGGGATTTTGGCATATTCATGCCAAAACACCTCGCGGGATAGTGGTGTGTGAACAGTAACGTAATATCCTTTCTCGTAAAAATATAATTTGCATTTGTTGTATGAGGTCTGTATAATCAAAATAAATCCGAAAAAGGAGGTATTCTCTATGGCAAAAGAACAGATTGCGGTTGCAGAACTGGTTTTAAATATGATCCTTGGAAAGACAGGCGGTACACGGGTAGATTATTTCCCACAGAAACCGGATTTTCCGTTTGATGCAGTTTATGAACAGGCATTTGTACGTGCCACACCGGAGAGTCAGGGAATCTCCTCTGATCTGTTTGCTGCCCTTCTTCGGGAACTGGATGCTTCCAAAGATACGGAAATGCATCATTTTATGGCACTGCGTCATGGCAAGGTAATCTGTGAATGTAATTTTGCACCATACCCTAAAGGAATGTGGCATATTACACATTCCATGTGCAAGAGCATCACAGGTATGGCAATCGGCATGTTGATCGAAGAGGAAAAATTAAAACTCGATGAAAATATTTATGACATTTTTCCGGATCATATAAATGCCTTTTCAAAGATTTTCCGCCCTGTGATCACAGTAGAGCATCTGCTGACCATGACAAGCGGCGTAACTTTTAATGAATCAGGTATCGTGTCCGGAAATGACTGGCTTGGAAGTTTTCTGAATGCATCTGTCAATGGAAAACCCGGAACAGAGTTTCAATATAACAGTCTGAATACTTATGTTCTTTCTGCAATCGTGACGAAACGTACAGGAGAAACCCTGACCGAATATCTGACTCCGAGACTGTTTGGTCCTCTTGGTATCACGAAATATTACTGGGAAACCTGTCCGAAAGGAATTACAAAAGGCGGCTGGGGACTGTTTCTCTGTGCAGAAGACATGGCAAAACTTGGCCAGTTGTATCTTCAGAGGGGAAAATGGAATGGTCAGCAGCTGGTGTCTGAATATTGGATAGAAATATCTACGGCACGACATCTGAAAACTCAGAATGGCACCTATGGATATGGATATCAGCTATGGATGGAACAGCGCCCGGGAAGCTTTGAATATAACGGAATGTTGGGACAGAATGTTATTATTTATCCGGATATGGATATGGTTCTTGTCACAAATGCCGGAAATAAAGAAATGTTTCAGGACTGTATCATGCTGAATATCATTCGGAAATATTTCCCTGTTAATTATCATCCCGCCGATGTTCTACCTGAGAATCCGCTCTCCTATAGTCTTCTGAAACGGTTGTGCGGAGAACTGGAAAATGGAGAAAATAATAACAGAAGTACTTCTCTGCGCGGGAGATGGAAAAGAAATGTAGTTTCCAGAAGGAAGCATTCAGATAAAAAGTACAGCTACCGTATTTCAGCAGCCGTTGATCGCCCATCTGATCATCACAGTTTTATGCGGGCTGTAAGCGGCAGAACTTATGTTATGGAACAGCAGAATATTGGAATTGCGCCGTTGTTTGTGCAGGTATTCCACAATAATATGACAGATGGTATTTCTGAAATTTCTTTTACTTATGATGCAGGAAACTTTTACGTTTCTTTTACCGAAGGTGAGGTGATCCATAAGCTTCCTGTTGGATTTGGAAGGGCTGCGGATGGCTGTGTTGATCTTCATGGAGAACATTACCTTGTAGCTACACTGGGAGAATTTGCAAGGGATGAAAACGATATCCCTGTATTAAAGCTGGAAATTACTTTTATAGAAGAATGTGTGAAACGAAAAGTGCACATTTTCTTTCATGAAGATAATGGAATTGAAATCAGATGGAACGAAACACCCGGTAAAAAAATGATTCTGTCAGGACTGAGTTCTATTACTGAAGAACTGTCAGGAAACTTCCTGTATAATTCGCTTCTGGGAGATCATAATATTACGACAGAACTGCTGCACCGGCTTATGGAACAGACGATTGAGCCTGCTGTAAGGGGATATCTGAAGAGTTCGAAAGAAACAGACAGTATTGATACAGATGAGTGAATATAATAAAGTCTCATATACAAAAATGCATTTCTCACTAAACGATTAAGATGAGAAATGCATTTTGCATTTTACAGGTTGATTTTATTTATGGTATGAATTATTCACGAGGATTGCTATAGTTCTGTTTAGTCCTGTTTTACATTAAAGGCTTTCATTCCCGGATATACTGCGCTTGCGCCGAGTTCTTCTTCGATACGGAGAAGCTGGTTGTATTTTGCAACACGTTCGGATCTGCTTGGAGCTCCGGTCTTAATCTGGCATGTATTCAGTGCTACTGCAAGGTCAGCGATTGTTGTATCTGCTGTCTCACCGGAACGGTGGGAAGAGATTGCTGTGTAGCCTGCTTTGTGAGCCATCTTGATTGCTTCCAGTGTTTCGGATACAGAACCGATCTGGTTTAATTTAATCAGGATTGCATTACCTGCGCCAAGGCTGATACCCTTTGCAAGTCTTTCTGTATTTGTAACAAACAGGTCATCACCGACAAGCTGCACTTTGTCGCCAAGTCTAGCTGTAAGTTTCTGCCATCCTTCCCAGTCTTCTTCATCCAGCCCGTCTTCGATAGAGATGATCGGATATTTTTCGCATAATTTAGCCCAGTGCTCAATGAGCTCTTCGGATGTATACTCTGTGCCGGCTTTTGGAAGTTTGTAATATCCTTTGCCTTTTTCACTCTTCCATTCAGAGGAAGCAGCATCCATGGCAATCCTGAAGTCTTTGCCTGGTTCATATCCGGCTTTCTTAACTGCTTCAAGGATTGTCTCGATTGCTTCTTCATCGGATTTCAGTGCAGGTGCGAAACCACCCTCATCACCTACTGATGTAGCAAGTCCGCGTTCTTTCAGGATAGAAGCAAGTGCATGGAATACTTCTGCACACCATCTTAAGCACTCTTTAAAAGAAGGTGCCCCAACTGGCATGATCATGAATTCCTGTACATCCAGACCGGATGATAATGCGTGGCATCCACCGTTTACGATGTTCATCATTGGAACTGGAAGACGGTTTCCGGATACTCCGCCAAGGAAACGATACAGCGGAATCTCAAGAGAGGTTGCAGCTGCTCTGCAGCATGCGATAGATACTGCAAGGATTGCATTTGCTCCAAGTTTAGATTTATCTTTTGTTCCGTCTGCTGCGATCATTGCTGCGTCTACTACATAGATGTCGCTTGCATCGAGACCTTCGATTGCTTCGTTGATTGTTGTGTTGATATTCTCTACTGCTTTCTGTACACCTTTTCCAAGGTAACGAGCTTTATCTCCATCTCTTAATTCCAGAGCTTCGAATTCTCCTGTAGATGCACCACTTGGAGCTGTTCCTCTTGCTACAGTGCCATCCATCAGATATACTTCTGCTTCTACTGTCGGATTTCCTCTGGAATCCAGAATTTCTCTTCCAATTACTTTCTCAATTTCTAAGTACATGATAAATCCCCTTTCTGGTTTTGCATTTGGACTCCTGGTACACCGTAGCTGGGATGTACCAAGTGGATCATATCTGAGGTACGGCTTTCAGCATAGCCGCGATTTCAGCAAGTACAGATGTAATCCAATGTTCCGAAGAATTCAGCAGGTCTTCGGATGGAGTTCAAATGATTTAATTCACGCGAGAGTTTGCTATATCTAACTCTATTGGTTAGTATATTCTAACTTTTGTAAAAATGCAAGAGGGAAATTGGAAGGATATTGAGAAAGTATTTCAGAAATACATCAAGATTATATTTATGTTTAATATATTTTGCTTGTAGATAACAAATTAATTAAATAAAAATCTTCAAATATCTAAAATAGTTCTTAAATATTTGAAGATTTTTGCACATTATACAAATAAATATTTAATTAATGAGGGCATTTTGCATATGTAATAGTATGATCATACTGGGCATTAGCACTATATCCACATTTTTCACATCTTTGACATTTATATATTTTAACAGTGCATCCACCAGAAGAATTTTTTGAATGGGTATAAAAAGTTGCCGGAACCATACTATGCGTACATAAAGCATAAGTATCTGAAGATTCTTCTTGGTATACTATCTGATTTCCGTCTGAATCAACAAATATACTATCACCTTGAGAAAAATCAATGGCTGCAGTTGCAATATCGTCCATATCTTCAAATCCAAAATCATATATTGAACCATCAGAAATGAATTCTTCAAAACTTTCATCAGATGATTGCGTTGGCTGATATGCCATCACCGTCCCAGCACTTGCCACAACTGTCAACGCCGACACTGCCACCATAATTCCTCTCTGTAACATTCCTTTTCTCTTTTCCTTCATCATGTAGTCTGATCCTCCTTTTTAATGTTTTAAAATCATTTCCTTCTTTATTGTTTTTATGTCCGGAAAGATTATTTTTCCACACGGCTGGACGAATATCAGAAATTGAGGCTTCTAATACCAGCAATTTCGCATAGATCCTGACGTTTTTCTTTTGTGCAGCCATCAACTGCTACACTGTCACTGACTATTTCTGCTGTATCTATGTAAAGGAAAAGTAAAAGATATGCCACGGGATTCATCCAGTGCAGACACAGAACGAAAAGGCATAAAAGTTTTACTAAATTGTCATGATTCTTCAAATGTGTATGTTCATGTTTGTATACCATAATAAAATCAGGATGCAGAGGAAAGCTCTCTGGAAACACGATTTTCTGACGGAAAAATCCGATGGTACATGGACCACAAATCTCATCCGGAATCAGGTAATAAGTAAGATTATCTTCAGGATCTTCAATCTTTTCAAAGATATAGTTCCGGATAGAATGTGCTCCTCTCCAGTATTTAATAATCTCATAGATTGCGAAGATAATAATTCCTGCTAGCCAGATCCTGGCAAATATATTAAACCATTGAGGTATCCATATGTAATCACCCTGCTTTTCACTCCAGAAAGACAAGGTGCCTGATAAATAAGAATCAGCTTTTCTGCCAATTAACATTGTTTCCGGAAGTGCATCTTTTGGAAGTAAATACTTCACCAACTGCACAGGCACCAGATAAAAGAAAACACCTGTCAGCAGTAATCTTCTTCCGAGAATGTAGTTATAATTTCCACGTTGAATTAGATATAAAAATAAACAGATCATTACAGGAATGCTTCCTGCAATGGACATACAGACTAACAGTTCCATTTAAACATCACATCATTTCTTCTTAATGTATTCTAATAAATATTCTTTCTCTTCCTCTGTAAGTTTCTGATCAGAGGTCAGAGCACTGACAAGGATGTCCATATCAGGAACTGTATATCCTGATGCGGATGACCTGAAAGTGTGTGCAGATTTGGCAGTTTCCGTCTCGCCCTTTTCTTTAGCAAATTTGTTTAATTTATCATACAGATAACTGTTTCTCAGTCCAAGGATAAACATAGTTCCCGGATAAAGTAAAGATACTGTTGCAGCACCGATCATATATAAGGTAAATTTATGTGTATCGTCTACAGGAGGTTTGCTCATAAAATTGATAAAGAAGCAAATACCGGAACATAAGGTAAATAAAATCCAGCAGACAAGTTCTATTTTTCTTTTCATTCTTTCATCTCCTGATTAATCAGGCAGATAGAGTCATTTGTCTCACCTGATTCGGTTAAGTAATTGTAAATTTCTGTCACTTCTTAACTACAAATAGTCTACCATGTTTTGTACAAATTAAGCAACTGATTTTTGGGAATTTTTCAGACTTTTTAACGCCATTATTCGAGATTTGTCGAGAAATCAACTTGTTGGCACAGAGAAAGCCAGGCAAAAACTGCAGTATAATCTGCAAAGTTTCTGCCTGGTTTTTTAATAGGTTTATGATTTAATGATATTTACTGAACATGTTCATTATTTATGAAAAAATGAAAACAAACCTTTCTTTTTTTCATAAGGTTGTGAACTGATACCTTTTACTTCATATCCTGTTGCGCTGATGGCTGTTTTTAGCTTTGCTTCGTCTACAGGTTTCTCTGAAATGATCACAGTTTCCCCTTTGCTGTGGGAAGAAGTAACTTTATCTACCTGAAAGACTTTTCTCACTGCATCGTTTACGTGAGATTCGCACATTCCGCACATCATACCGTCTACTTTTACAGTTGTTTTAATCATATTGTTGTCCTCCATTTTTACGTTATAAGTTAGAAATAGCCAGAGCATATGATTTTTTTCTTACAATAATTTTATGCCAATGCCTGGGCAAGAGCTTTCTGAATTGCTCCAAGGATTCCCTCTGAGGAATAAGTGGCACCGCTTGCAGCATCAATTCCGTCTGCTGACTGATTTCCCATAATCTGAGGATAAATAGTTTCCCATGCATAATCAAAGTACTCAGGTGAATCACTGTTACTCTGTTCAATAAATGCAATCTGACCACCCTGAATCGTTACGGTCACATTTACTCTTCCACTGTATCCGTAGCTTGAGCCTGTATAAGTTCCGTCAATATATGGTCCTGTAGGTTCCGGCGTAGGCTCCGGAGTCTCTTCCGGTGTTGGTGTGGGAGCTGGTGTTTCCTCTGGTGTTGGAGTAACTTCTGGAGTCGGAGTTTCTTCCGGTGTCGGGGTTGGGGTTGCCTCAGGAGTTGGCGTAACTGTTACTTCTGGTGTTGGAGTTGGTGTCACTTTTGTGGTGTCTTTTTCAGCCTGTTTCAGAATATCTTTCATTGCGTTTATGATACCCTTTGAAGAGTAGGTTGCACCACTGACAGTATCAATGCCATCGACAGACTGATTCTGAATGATCTCATTTTCCAGGATATCCCATGCTTTCTTAAAGAACACAGGGGTATCTGTATGCTCTGCTTCCAGAGACTTGATCATACCTTTTTTAATCTTAGCTGTCAACGTAATTGTCCCACTGTATCCTTTACCGGTTCCTGTATAGGTTCCGTCTTTGTAAATCTGTTCGTCTCCCGGCTTCGGTATTGGAGAAGGTTTCTTTGTCGGTTTCGGTGATGGAGTGGGAGTTGGCGTAACAACTGCCTGATTTCCTGATGGAATTGCCTGTGACAATGCATTCTGAACCGCAGTAATAATTCCGTTTGAAGAATAAGTGGCACCACTGACTGCATCTACGTTCGGAGACTGGCTTGCAAGAATTTTGCTGATCACACCCTGTGCATTTGCAAAATAGGAGGCTGTTTCATTTGATGCATCTACAATATTGATAGCTGCAATTTTATTGTCAGTGACAGTTACCTGAACAGTGATCGTTCCTCCGAAACCAGTTCCGGAGCTGTGCTATAGGTACCGTCTGCATATCCACCGGCAGGAACTTCTGTAGTTGGTGTGACTGTGCTTCCTGCACCACCCCCTGCTGTACCTCCATTTGCAGAGGAACCTGTAGATGAATTTTTCTTTGTTCCTGTTTTAATCTTACTTGTTTTTTTTGTCTTTTTTGATGTTTTTGAAATTGAGGTTCCATTGGTTTCAGAAGAGTCTTCTGAATCAAAATCCTTACCTGCCAGTTCCTTGTGAAATCAATTCTTTAATCTCATCAGTAGACATAACATTATTATTGGAAACTGATGTAGTCTCCACAGGACTTTTATCTGCCTGATAACAGGTTACACAGACTGCTGCAAAAACTGCTGCCGCAGGAATAAGCTTTAACCATGGACGGAAACTGTCCTGTTTGGGTTTCATTTCCGGAGTCTTATTATTTTTCTGCTCATTATTTTTGTCCATAAATTTCTCCTTCTTCAATGATTCCAGGAAATTATATTCAGGTGATTACTGTAATAACTGTATAAAGTTTTACAGTTGAAAAGAAATCCTGCCCTTTCTGTGGGATACAGGATTTCTTTTCTCAGCTCAGATTATTTTACAGTTACTTTAACTGTTTTGGTTACGCCATTGCATGTTACTGTGATCTTGGCAGTACCTTTTTTAATACCTTTAATTGTACCATTGGATGATACTGTAGCAATTTTCTTGTTGCCGGATTTGTATGTAACTTTTCCTGACGGAGCTGCTTTTGCTGTGATCTTAGTTGTTTTGCCGACTTTTACAGATGCAGATGTTTTGTTCAGTGTAAGAGTTGGATTTTTAACTGTTACTTTGCAGGTTGCGCTTTACATCTCCGCATTTAGCTGTGATGACTGCACTACCTTTTGCTTTTGCAGTAACTTTACCGGTTGTTTTGTTTACGGCTGCAACTTTTGGGTTGCTGGAAGTAAATGTAACTTTTGGTGCATCTGCTCCTGTTACAGTTGCCTTCAGTGTAGTTGTTTTTCCTTTGTAAACAGTGGCTGTTTTCTTGTTGAGAGTTACTGTTACCTTCGTATCTGCTTTAACAAGAGCCTCTACTGCTGCGTTCAGATGAGTTGTAGCTTCATCAACCTCTGCCTGAGTTGGCTTTTCTTTTGCAAGAAGATCCTTTGCTTCCTGAAGCTCTAACTGCATTGCCTTCCAGGAATCTGCTGTGTAATCTGCTTCTTTTAAGGCTTCTGCTTTTTCTACTGCTGCTTTTAATGCTGTTGTATCTGCTTCTCCTGCTTCCGGTTTTACGATGTTTGTATCTGTTGCATTAACTTCAAATACAGTATCTGCATATCCCATTGCATATACGGTGATTTTCCATTTGCCGGTTCCATCTGTTCCTTTTGGAAGCTGGCAGCGGTAGGAATCTGTCAGACCAAGCTGGATTCCCATTGCCTTGTGCATCCAGTTATCTGCTGCAAATTTTGTTCCGTAAGATGCCAGAACTTTAGCACCATTTCCGTAGTAATCCCATTTTACAGCATACATTTTAGCACCAAGAGCACCATATCCGTCACCTGTAATATCTACTCTTAAGAATTCGCCGTAACTTCCACTTGCTTCTTTTACTGTTGCGGTAACATTGGATGCTGTCTGGAGTGCCTGATCTTTAAGTCCGGAACCTGTACCGTTTGTTCTTGCCTTGAATGTGAATGTTCCATCGGAACCTTTTACAGCTTCTTTTAAGCCGTTTGTTTCAGCGGTAACATCCGCAACTGCACTATAGGACTGCAAATTGTTTTCTCCAAATCCTCCGGCAACTGTGCTTCCGTCTTCCACAACCTTGAACTGGGATTTGAAGGCTTCATAATCTTCTGCTTTTACTGCGACAGGTACATATTTCAGGCCTACTACGTTATAATGGTCGAATTCTACAACACTTCCATCAGCTTTTGTAATCTGTCCTCTTTCAGGCTGATTCAGCTTTACAGTTGTTCCGTCTGTAAGAACTGCATCATTAGCTGAGGTCCAGTAGGAAATCTCATAAGAACCGCCGTTTTTGTCATACATGATTGCTTCACACTGGTAGCTTCCTCTGTGCAGGCCATGGTTTACAGTAGCTCTGGTTACTGTGTCGAAACCGCCTTTGTCAAGTTCATCATGGCTGTCTTTTGTTCCATTGGAAGCTGTGTTTGCAGCATTATAAACTCCCTCAGATGCCCAGTACTGTGCCCATGTCAGACCTGCATAGACATATTTGTAGCCTGTTTCTGCTGTTGCAGCGAATTCATCTTCTGCTGTTGCCTGATCGTCAACAAAAGTTGTTTCCTCATCGCCTGCAAAAGCATCAGCGGTGTCATCTGCTGCATCAAACTCATCTGTCTGTGCCTCAGTCTCCACAGCAGTATCAGATGTAAAATCCGCAGCCATAACCGGTAATCCTGAAACCATCATTGCTGCACTTAAAATTGCAGGAGCTGCCATTTTGATTAAATTTCCTTTGCGCATACCTTTAAATCCTCCTGAATATGAGTTAATAAATAGTTACTGTTCACACACCACTATCCCGCGAGGTGTTTTGGCATGAATATGCCAAAATCCCGAGACATACAAGCCAAAATTCCATTGCCGCAGGCAATCTGGAATGAATTTTGGCTATGTTACTGTGAACGGAGTGAACAGTAACAATAAATATATTTCCAAACTGTCCGGAAAACTGAAATTTTTGACAGTTCAGAAATCTTTATATAAGATAAACCTATTCACCGATGGAATAAGTATCTTTCAGTAATTGAAATCTTTCTTTCATGCCTTCCGTCATCCAGACATGATCAGAATCATCTACGAACAGTCCGTCTGCATTGTATTTCTTCAAAAGTTCTTCTGCCTTTTCTTTTCCCAGTACAAAGCATGCAGTGGAAAGTCCGTCTGCGTTCAGGCCGTCATCACACACAACCGTCACAGATGTGAGACCGCTTCTTGCAGGATATCCTGTAGCAGGATCCAGTATATGATGATATCGAACACCATCTTCTATAAAGTATTTTTCGTAATCTCCGGAAGTAGATAAAAATTCAGTACCATTCAGAGTAACTACTCCCAGGTAATCACCTTCTGTATCCCGCGGATCAGTGACAGCTACCTGCCAGGCAGAGCCGTCGGGTTTGCTTCCATAGCTCATAACACTGCTGCCGCCCAGATTCAGGATCATGC